>CAYYUU010000252.1:0-8736 GCA_964474955.1 uncultured Alcaligenaceae bacterium
CGACCGTTGTGCCACTCGAGATTGTCCGGATCGCGTCAAATCTCGGACTTGAATACGGAGCGTGTAGCGTCCGGGTGGCACGTGGGGCATGAAGAAGCTGTAGTTGAGGAAGTAATCTCTTCGTTTTTGTTGGCTGCGAAGTGGTCGGGTTTTGTCGCCGAAATTGTAGTACCAAACTTGCGCGCCGTTCGCGTCCAACAGTTCTGCCGAACTAGAGAGGCGGATCGAAAATGCACCGTCTTGAAAAACGGGGATGAGGTTTCGGAACTGGACGTAGACCTGTACACAATCGCCGCCGCGGTGTGCTGCGTCACTGGCACGGAATGTGTGACCTTCCGGCCAGGGAGTGTACGACCCATATCCCTGGATTTCCTTACAAACACACATTTCGTCGATCTGGAACGCCGCGTGCGAGCGGAGTGTGCTGATGACGCCTTCCAGCTGGCTCGTGAGGGAAGCATATTCCTCCGGCGTCAACTGTCCCATCGGTTTGCCTTCGAGAGCGGCGAGGAGCGGCAAGAGGCGGAGATAGAATTCCTGGTTCTGGGGGTCGTAGCCTTCCATCAACTTGATCGCCGCAGTGGGATCCTTCAGCAGAAACTTCTCGAAGACCATGGCCAACTTGTGGACCTTGGGGCTTTTTTGTGGAGGGGCTTGAGTTCCCTTGGTCTTGAAAGGGGGTCGAGGATCGATGTCGACTTGTGGAGGCTTCGATTCTTTCGCGCCAGTTTTCGACACCATGACGGCGGGCACTTTGGCGTTGGCTTTGGGTGGGTAATCACTGAGGCGAATGTCGTTCTTGGGTGCACCTTTCTGATTTGTGCTGGCCGAATTTTGCTCGATCTGTGGTGGGACGTCGGCCTTGAACTCGGGAGCCTGGAGCACCTTCGCTTTGCTCTTCGGTTGGGGTCCTTTGTGGTTCACGAAGCGACCTTGCTTGCGTGGACAGTTCTCGGCATGTGGTCCAGGCAGGCCCCTTTGACAAGCCGGACAGGCAACGGCTGCGGTCTTCTCCTTGGCACCCTTGGGAAGCGGTAATTGTTCCGCAGGCACGGCCTTATCTTTCAAGGGCTCCGTGTCCGGAGGTACCTTTGGGCCTTCGTTGTGATTCGGAGACCACACGTGTTTTTTGTGGTGGTGCTCGCGTACGTCATGAAGAAATGCCAAGCTCGGGGTACACCCGGGCAAGACACTCCCTACCGCCACGATCAAAATCAGATAGGTCGTTCTTTGTGGTGTCATCCTGACCTCACGGGGGTCGTAATTGGGCCGCCGCTTTCCTCCTTCAGCGGCAGGGTCGGACGTTATCCAACCGTTTCGTGGGTGTCAACTGCAAGAACGGGATTTTGCCCCAGGGACCCGCCGAGCGATGCCGCCCTAATTGCCCGGCTTCTTCTGCTTCACTCCCTGGATTGGCGGAATGCGCAGCATGAACGTCGGTTCCTCCACGATTTCCATGATGCGGAGTCGCCGACCCTGGTGTAGATACAACGAGACATTCACTTTGGGACCGTCGAAGGCTCGGCCGTCCATCAGGTAATCGACGCGGTACTCTTTCCCTGATTTCCAAACGCCGGTTCTGCGGTTCGCCGGTTGGACTCGTTGGGCTATTCGCAAGCGCTGGGATAGCGATTTCGACTGCCCTACAAAAGTATCGGCGGTTTTCGCCGCCGTCTTGGCAAAATCGTCTTTCGTCAGGTCGGCTTTGGTCCAGCGCAAACTTCGCAAAGTTGCGAGTGTGGATTGGCGAGGTGTCTGGGTGTCGTTTGCGAGGATTGGCGAGGTGGTGGGTGTCAACACAAGCAAGGCGAGATAAACAGTGTGCATGTTATCGTTTCCTTTTGTGAGAGGAAGAAAAATAGAGATTCGCCGGAGAGAGAACGACACGGACTAAAGTCATTTCCCCGCTCGTGCTCAGATCCTCGCTCGCGCTTCGAGTTGGCAACAATAGAAACAGCCCATTCCAACATCCAGAGGAGCACGTCCACGCCTACGATCTGTTCTCACTCCGTGGCTTCGGGCTCTGATCATGATACAATACTTGCGTTGTGCTGGAATCCCCCGAGAGCGAGAAGGAATCCGCGGCGCAACAAAGCGGCAGCATTTCCGATTGGATAGGCTCGAGCGAGTGCGCGAACGGCCCAGACGTCAGTGTGGGGAATTTCCCAAATGATGAAGCAAGTTATTTGTCCGCACTGCAACGCCATTTACCAGCTCCCCGAATACGAGACAGCGAAGCGTTATTGTCGAGCTTGTGGTCAAGCACTGACGACGTCCAATCCGCCCCCACGTCCTGCCCCTCGGGTCGTCCCCGACTCTCCTGTCCCATCATCGCCAAGACCGAGTAGCCGGGAGGTCCCTTCCAGAAGTTCTGGCTCGGGTCAAGGGAATTGGAAACTCGAAGTCGTCGAAGTCGAGTCGGAAGAAATACCCAAGAAGCCGACGGGCCGGAAGTTTTCCTCGACCCCAGAGCCGGATCGGAAAAAGCGAGATGCAGAGTTGGCTGGGCTCACGGCGAGAGAAAAGTCGTTTTTGAAGGAACTGCCATTGCTTCGACTGCCGTTCGATACGCCGATGGATTTTCGGCAGCGGCTGGGTCGTCCATTGGCGTCGATTCAGTTGCGTGGCTCGAACGACATGGACCTGGTGTGCATCGTCCTGCTGTTGATCGGCATTCCGCTCATCTTTTCCATTCTGTTCTTCGACCGGGGGTTTGCGGTCCGGTTGCTCGTCGGGGCGTTGTTGATTGCCTGGGCGACCCGTTTGTTCATCAACAATCCCCACGCCACGGCAGGAAAGTTGTGGGCGTGTCGCTATGGTTTGTTGTGGGAACGGGAGGGGCGACTTGGGTGTTGTCACTGGACTGACATCCAGGCGTATCACGAGGAAGTCGACAACCTGTTCAACCAAATCCCGTTCGTGCGTTGGTTTCACCTCGGCGAAGTGAACGTCGATGGGATTCGATACGTCGGGACGTTGCAGACGATGGACGAGATCTTCCACATCCGCGGCGTCACGCAACGCGAGGCAACTCAGTTCGGCCAACTCATCCAACAACGGCTCGTCTACACCAAGCTCGGCAATCATCGTCGCGCCGTGGAACGCGGCCAGAGTGTCGAAATTAGCCCGTTCTACATCACCCTGGAAGCAATCGAATTTAATGGCAACAAGGCTCTCTGGAAGGACGTCGAAGAGGTGACGCTCGAACGAAATCGATTCGTCATTCACCTCGAAGGATTTCCCCACTGGCTCGATATACCGAACGCCGACATTTCCGAGTCTTTGGCCGTCCTCAATCTGATCGAAGACATTTTGCAACACCACAACCGGTCGCACGTTATTAGTCTGGATTCGGATAATCCGTATGGGCTGTAGCTTGTGTTGTTTTTTTCGTTCCGAAGGACCCTCCCGATGTCGCACCTCCTCATCGTTGGGCTCGACGAGCCCGAATTTCTCGAACTCAAAGAACGCCTACAGGCGTCGCTTTCTGCCGACGTGTGCCCGCCTTTGCTCTGGTCCGATTCCCTCCCGAGAATTCAAGTCGTTCGTGGGGAACTTCTGGCGGAGTCCCGAGATCGGTTCGGACTCCGTCCGGTCTCGCACGTCGTGTTTCATGGCATCTTCGAAAACGACTTTTCGTTCCTCACCGCGCTGGCGTTGTGGGGCGGACCGTGTCTTCCGAACGCACATGGGATGATGGACTGTCGGCTGCGGATTCCGTGTCTGGTGCGGAGTCTGGCCGTCACGAAATTCGGCGACATGCTGCGGGGGTATGCTCCGGCCCACGAGAAAGTGTTTGCCGAAACAGACACCGTGGCGAAGTGGGGCGAGTGGCATTGTGGAGAGAACAAGGAGAAGTTCCAGGGCTCGTTCACGACCGAAGAGCCCACTTTGTTCGAGCCGTTCATTCCCGGAAAGGCCGTCCGCGTTCACGTCACGGGCGAACGCACCTGGCAACTGAGCATGGACGGCGACGGTTGGAAAAAATCGATCCACCACAAGAACGCCGGATTGATGCCTCCCGATCCGGAACTTGTTGAAGACGCCCGGAACTTGCAGCGAGCGTTCGGGCTCGAGATGCTCGCTGTCGATTACATCGTGGGCTCCGACGGAAAGAAGTATCTGCTGGAGGTCAACCACATTCCGAACGTGACTCTATTTCCGGAGTTGCGCGAGGCGTATTTGGAATACGTCGTGGATTGGGTTCAGCAAGAAGTATCACGTTCGGGATAGTCGCCACGGACGCTCATTTTTCTTCCGTTCCGAGCGTGCAGGCAAGCGCCTGCACACGACCACCATTTGACTCAAGAAAGGCAACTTGCTGCCATGACACCTTGGTCTTTTCCAACGTCTCTTGCGAAGGTACTGCTCCTGACCTTGATGGGCTCGGTTCTGATCGGTAATCGAGCGACCGCTTCGACCGAATCCATCAAGGCCGACGTCGTGGTTTACGGAGCTACGCCCTCGGGGATTGCCGCAGCAATCTCGGCGGCGAGCGGCAAGCACAAGGTCCTTCTCGTCGAGCCAACCCCTCGCATCGGTGGGCTGACGACCAACGGACTTTCGCACACCGACTTTCGCACGTTCGAAAGCCTCAATGGTACGTTTCTCGATTTCACCAAGCGAATCGAAGCCTACTACGCCAAGAAGCACGGGCCGAAATCCCAACAGGTCAAAGATTGTCGGCGGGGAACGCATTCGGAGCCGCACGTGAATCTGCGGGTGTTCGAGCAAATGCTCGCGAACGCCAAGTCGATCACGATTCGGAAGCGTTCGGTTCTGAAGTCGTTGGAAGTGGATAAGGCCAAGCGTCGCATCACCAAAGTTCGGTTCGTGACAAAAAAGGGCGTTCTCACCATCGAAGCCAAGGTCTTCGTCGATGCGACTTACGAAGGGGACTTGATGGCCATGGCTGGCGTGCCATATCGAGTGGGCCGCGAATCCCGAGACAAATACGGCGAGTCATTGGCTCCGAAAAAGGCCGACAAGCAAGTCCAGGGCTACAACTTCCGCCTGACGATGACGAAAGATCCCAAAGAGCGAGTCCCGCCGACCAAACCGAAGGGGTATCGTCGCGAAGACTTTTTGGGCGTGCTCCCGTTGTTACGGTCGAAAAAACTCAAGAGCGTATTTTGTCGCACGAGCGGCGGGATTTACAAGGCCCAAAAGCCGAGTCTACCCAACAACAAATACGACATCAACGACGTTTCGCGAGGACTCGTGCGGCTGTCGTTGCCGAGCATCAACGATGCCTGGCCCGATGGCGATCTCGCCACACGCCAAGCTATTTTCGAAGCCCACCTTCGTCACAACGTAGGACTGTTATATTTCCTCCAGACCGACAAGGCCGTCCCGGTCCGGTATCAAAAGGAAGCTCGGCAATGGGGGCTCTGTCGGAACGAGTTCGAAGACAACGACCATCTGCCGCATTACCTCTACGTTCGGGAAGCCCGCCGGATGGTTGGTCGCTATGTCTTCACCGAACGAGACACCGAGTGCGCCGCTGGAGATGCTCGCGCCGTTTTTCGTCGCGACGCGATTGCGATGGGCGACTACGGCTTGAACTGCCACGGGACGGCCCACGCCGGGCCACGTTTCGGCGGAAGACACGAAGGGGAATTCTACAAACACGTCGCCCCGTATCAGATTCCCTATGGCGTGTTGACTCCCAAACGAATGCGAAACTTGTTGGTCCCAGTCGCGGCTTCGTCCTCGCACGTTGGGTTTTGCGGTCTGCGTTTGGAACCGATTTGGACGTCGCTTGGCCAAGCCGCCGGTTTCGCCGCGCGTAAGGCCGTCGAGCGAAACGTCTCTGTTCAAGATGTGTCGGTGTCTGCCGTGCAAAAGCATATGCGTCAGGCTGGGGCAGCCGTGATTTACGTCAGCGATGTGTTGCCCGGCTCGAAAGATTTCCAGGCCGTGCAGTGGTGGGGTTCGCTCGGCGGGCTGCATGGTCTTTCGCCCCGAGTCGGCAAAGCCGGTCAACGTGGCAAGCACATCGAAGGGCAATACTTCGAAGCCTTTCCGGGCCACGCCGCCGAATTGAAGCGAGCCCTCGACGCCAAGTTGCGTAACCGTTGGCTCCGGCTTCTTCCGGCCAATGCGGGGAAAATCCAGGCGCTCCAACAAGCCAAGACGCGAGGGGAATTTATTCGGCTGGCGTATCGGCGGTTCGGGAATTCATAGATGTACAGTTTTTGTTATGGAACGCGGCAGCTTGGGCGGTCGGATAAATACGTGTCGCGTTTTATTGTCTTGTTCGGAAGCCGCGCAGTGTTTCCTTCTTTGGGGCGACAGATCTTAGCCGTGGCCGTCAGGCCGCGGTGGAGTGAACAACTCTCACCATTCCGTGGGTTCACACCCACGGCTAAGATCTATCGCCCCAAAGAAGGAAACACTGCGCGGCTTCCGAACCAAAACCCAAATCCGACACGAATTTCTCCGTCCGCCCGAGCGAAAAGCAACTTTCCAAACACAAACAACACGGTTCTACTTCTTCGACACGTTCGCGGACTTCTTCGGCACCGCATCGACATACTTTATAAACCCGATCATCATCTCATTCCACGTCTGATCACCCCAACCAACAGTCCTCTTCGGATCGGGATTCGCGGGGTTATCTTCCGAATTATCGAAGTGAGCGATACACTCGATTCGCGTACCTTTCGGGATCGGGAACGGCTTGGCAAATCGATATCTATGTTGCCAGTTAAAATCATACGCAGGCACGTTGAGTATAATTTCCGACTTCCCGTTCGGATAGTGAGCCTTATATTGGAAGTCCTTCCCTCGCAAATGCATATGTGGCATGAGCGACAATAACTCTACGTCTTTGTTAAATCGCTTGCTCGCGACAACTTTGTGATTGGCATCTCCGGGCGGAATGCGGAAGAGGAAATTAATCGCCATCGTCCCATGCACGGGTCGTTTCGGCGGTTCCTTGCAAAAGATCAAACCGACCTCCGAACGATCTTTTTCCACCTTGCCCGTTGGAGTGTAGTGCATTTGCCAAACCAACTCGGCACCAGCCGGAATCCGGATGCCCATTCCCTTCGGAAAGATCACGGGATCTTCGCCCGGTGCCGTTCCAACGATCGCCGGGAGTCTTCGAAAACCTTTGGAACCGGGCGTCCGGTAGAAGACAATAATGTGGTGAACCACCGCACGATTCCCGGGACGAGCTTCGGCGGCTTGCACCCAAACGTCTTTCTTGAAGTTCGTTTTCGTGACGAAGTATTGATACCGCACGGTCCCTTTCGCCTGGACTGTATACGTCTTCGGCATCTTGAACACGACGTCCGGTTGGCCGATCATCCAACCGTCGGCGAACTTCCGAGGCTTAGGCAAATCCTGCTTGTCTCCGAACGGCTTGCCGTTGTCGATCCAAGTCACCAACGTGTCGATTTCTTTTTGGGTCAGCCGACGGGCATTGCTGAAATGACCATAACGCGGATCGGCACTCCATGGCGGCATGCGTCGCTCGACGACGACTTCCTTGATCATGGCCGAGTGCTTCAATGCATCTTTGTAATTCTGCAAGGAAAACGGTGCCGCCGTGCCAGGATGATGACACTCGGCGCAACGGTTCTGAAGTATTCGCGAGACGTGCTTGGCATATGTAATCTGGCTCTCTTTTTTGTCTCGGTCGCGGCGTGTGATCAAACAACCGACCGGTTCGGTCTCCGGATTCGACACTTTTTTGCCCGCCAACAATTCCTTGAGCGAATTTTCCAAGTCCGGACGACGCGCTTTTTCTCGCTTGTACTGGTAGCCGAAGCGGTCGTCGATCCGACCGCGATAGCGAACTTTCCGTCGTCCGTCGAGGATGAAGACTTCCGGCGTTCGTTTTGCCCCGAACAGGTCGGCCACGGTTTGTTTCTCGTCGACCAAGACCGGAAACGTGATGCCGTATTCTTTGGCGTGTTTGGCGATCGACTTTGTGTCGTCGAAAAGGACGGGGTTGATGCCGACGACGCGGACGCCTCTTTTCTCGTATTGCTTTTGGAGCTTGATCAAATCGGGGACGTAGGCGTTTCCGATCGGGCACTGCGTTCCCATGAAAACGACCACGACGTACTTGGCATCATTCCAATCGGCCAGACCAACTTTTTTGCCCGCCGAGTCCGGCAAGACGAAGTTGGGAATCGTGCGGCCAATCGTGCCTTGTTTCTTGACGACTTTCGTTTTCCGTTCGGGAGTCGTTTGGTCCGTCGCGGCAGCCAAGTTCCAGGAGGACGCAGCCATCCAGACCAAACAACAAATGCCAAAAATGCGGTAAGGAACCGAGAACTTCATGTGAGGTGATTCTCCATATCGAATCGGGAAAGGTCGTTTCGCCGCGTCTTTCTGTTTTCCGAAGTGGGCGACGACAGGGGCTTCACTTCCACCATGACCTGGGGTCATAGTCTCTCAATCATACCGCCGTGGAGTGCGGATCGATTCAAATATGAAAAGATTTTCATTCGCAGTACAAAAGCCAACGATCGTTGGAGTCGTAGCTTTACGACTTGCCACCTTGCCCTCTTCCTTTGCCGTATTGTTGCACTCTGAGCTTGGGTCTCATACAATCAGGTGATTTTCGCCGGAGACACCGCTCTCGCGTTCCAGGAGGCCACCATGCGTTTTGGGTTTTCTCTGATTATGTTGGTGCTGTTGTGTTGGTTTCCTCTGGCGGCCAACGCCGGAAGCCAAGAGGACCTGGACGAGAAACTCCTGCAGCGAACGGGCGTGGGGACG
>CAYYUU010000253.1:0-8736 GCA_964474955.1 uncultured Alcaligenaceae bacterium
CGCTGTCGTGTTCGAACGACCTGCGACTCGAGCCCTCTGTCGCTATCTACGTCTAGAACCTGCGTGATGGCCTCCCTACGTTGGGCTTAGCTGGTCGAGAGAAGATCGTGTTCGTTTTCGTTTTGGTCTTGGTCCACGTTTTCGTGTTTCGATGTGGCAGCGTTAGTCATGTTTCCTCGGGGACGACAAATCGGAAGCAAATCGTTTTGCGTGTTTTTGCGCGGATCGGCTCTCACTCCGACGGGAGTGAGTGCGGTCCAGCGAAATGGAACCGGGGGGCATTGGCTTGATCCTTCCGAGCGAAAGAACATTCCCAGCCACGCACCAATCGTGCCAGCCAACCCTTCTTCCAATCATAGCGAAGAGACCAAAGAGTCAAGAAGCATGAGCACACGAGTTTGCTCACTCACACGGCCCGAGAGGCACACGAAGTGCAACAACTGAGCAACGGAATGCTCAGTCATGTGAGCCAGAGAAAGAATCAAGTTTGGGGGACTACTTTTCGGGATGGGATTCACCCCGCAATGCCCTGGAATTCCTTCTTGCCGGCTAGGACGGCACGTCAATTGCACAAGTGTATTGATCCAGAGCCATAAACAATAATCCTGCATACAAATTTTTGTTTTGGAGTATGGCGGTTCGACGCCGCTTTGATATTTTCGGATTCCTCGCTCGCGCTTCGGGTTAGTATTTTTGGAGTGCGGCGGATCAACATCGCTACAGTGGTTTTGTCTTTTGTTTCGTTATGCTCTGTGTTTTCTTTTTGTTATTTCCTTTGGCTTGGTCCACAGTGCCGTCAAGTTCACTCCACGACGACACTCCGGGCACTCATTTACTTTGCGTCCCTTGCCTGTTCTCCGAACTAATAACAAACACAACAATCGGATTACTATTGATTTCCCATTCTGCGCGCTATTGGTCTCGCTTCCAATTTGCGCAGCAGTCAATGTTTTGTAAAGGAGAGAAGTATAATGCCAGAAGTTACTCGACAAGAACACGCCGAAGGCCTGACCGTCACGGAACACGGCAGAGAGCCGAAGACGAAGGGTGATTCGCTACATCTGGTGAGCCACTCGCCGTTATTCTACTGGTGGCCCGTTTGGGCCATTGGATTCGTCATGGCGTTGATCACGTACTGGTCGGGAGAGACAGCGAGACTCGGAGCCAACCCGGCCGAAAAGATCCACAGTAACACTGCTCTTGGCGTCACGTATGTCTGTGTTGCTTTGGCCGTCGTCATCTTCACGAACGTGACGATGAGAGGGTTGGTCGCCGGAGTCGCCATCTTAGGAGCACTCTTTATGGCCGTGCTCTTCGCATGGCTTGGTTGGTGGACCACCATAGTAAACCTCATACCCGACATAACCATCCACATGAATTATGGCTTTTACATAGTCACGTCTACTGTGCTGTTTGTCATGTGGGCGTTTACGTTCTTTGTCTACGACCGACTCACATATTGGCGTGTCGTTCCCGGTCAAGTCACGCAAGAACACCTCGTTGGAGGTGGTGAGCAGACATACGATGCGAACGGACTGCGACTCGAAGAATTCCACGACGATCCATTCCGTCACTATCTATTGGGATTTGGAACGGGCGATATGAAAATGACGGTCCCGGGCGGAGATGAATTCTATTTGCCGAACGTGTTGTTCGCCGAGGCCAAGATCACGAAAGCCCAAAAACTGATTGCTCGAAAACCGGACTAGAATACCAACTACGTCCTGCTGAGCATTCCTCCTTTCGCCCGCCCTCCTTCCGGGCGCATTCGAACTCACCGAAGGAGGAATCGACGTGCCTCTCCGTCCCTCAGCGGTTCATGTCGCCCAACGAAACTCCGAAGTTTTGTCGGGCGACATGAATTTCGTGCGCTGCTCAAAAGGACTTGGAACGAGAGTTGCGGGAATTGTGGCTCACGTCCATGTCCGCTTTATTCCGAACCACGAGCCAGCGCACCCTTCCTCGTTCCAATCCTAGTTGTTGCCAGAAGGAGAATTTCGTGTCACATCTTCCTTCCATTCCAGATGGTTCGCTCATCGATGTCTTTCGTTGTTGGCCGGAGACGACCAGAACACTCCTGGCGTGCCTGGAACAAATCATGCGAACCCCATGTGGTCTGACGGCTGGACGCCGAGAACTCCTCGCAGCGTACATATCTCGCCTCAACGGGTGCGAATATTCTGAACGATGCCACATGCAAACGGCGGCTCAGTTCGGCATTGAGGACTCGATCATCGACGAATTGGAAAACGGCAAGGGCTTTGGTGCCGTCCGTCCGGCCATGCGACCGGTATTTCGACTTGCCAAAAAAATCACGCGGTCGCCGAGTTACGTCACACAATCGGACATCGACGCCGTCCTCGACGCCGGATGGGACGAAACGACATTGTTCTACGTCGTTCAGGCTTGTGGTGCCATTAACATGATGAACCGGATCGTGCAAACGTTGGGCATCGAAACGCAAGAACAGCCGACCAAAGCGGTCTCCCGCACGTTATATCATCAAGGGTACGAAGGTTTGGGACGGCGAAGATGTATCCGGTGAGGGAGCGGTCGTACAACAGCTATAGAACGTCCAATGAATAACAAGCGCGGTTGTGAACGTTCGGTAAGTTTTTTAGCCTGATGTGCACTTTCTTTCTTGGGCATTCATGGGATATTCAAGCGGCCAAATTCGCCCACTTGTTCAGAGTCTGAACCATTCCTATCAACTCTGTCTCGTCTCCGGAGTCCCCATATGTCGCAATGACCAATGGCTATTCTAATTGTCTGTTCTTGTCGTAAGTACACGCGGGCCGCGTGTACCTACGGAACGGACACTTATTTCTTTCCCGCTCCCCAAGTCGTCGGTGAGGGGCTCGACGATGGAATGAATAGTCGTGTCTGCGGGGACGTGTCACGAAAAATGCAACACTTGGTCCTCTGTCGATCCTCACGAACTCCGTTCTTCCAACTCCGTCCACCGTTGATAGAGCGCTTCCACCTTTTGTTGAGCCGCTTCGAGTGCTTCACACGCGGCGGCCAGCGCCACATGATCGGTCGCCGATTTTTCGACTTCGGCCTGGTACGTCGAGACCTCTTCTTCGGCCTCCAGAATGGCTTCTTCGATTCCTTCAAGTTCTTGCTTTTCCTTGTAGCTCAACTTCTTCTTCGGTTTGGGTTGCGCCGGAGCTTTCGGCTTTTCTTTCTTCTCTGGCTTGGGAGCTTCCAACTCCCGATTCGTCGCTTCGTAGGCCGCGAGCCATTGGCTCACACTCGCGTACATCCCCGCACCTCCGCGCCCGTCGAGGCCAATCACTTCGGTACACAGTCGGTCCATCAAATCCCGGTCGTGCGTCACGAGCACAAGCGCCCCGGGAAATTCCTCAAGCGTGTCTTCGAGGACTTCCAACGCCGGGATGTCGAGGTCGTTCGTCGGCTCGTCTAGAAGGAGCAAGTCGGCTGGAGTGAGCATCAGTTGGGCAATGCGAACCCGCGCTTGCTCACCACCCGAAAGGTCCCCGACGGGGACTCCGAGTTGCTCTTCCTTGAAAAGAAATTGTTTGGCCCAAGCAGCCACGTGGATCGAACGGTCCCGATACTTGACCGTGTCTCCGTTCGGACAAAGAGCATGTTGCAACGTGACGCTCGGATCAAGAGCCGACCGCCCTTGTTCGAACATCACGGGCCGCAATCCCTCCGCCCGAGTGATCGTCCCGGAGTCAGAGTCGAGCTGTCCGCTAAGGACTTTCATCAAGGTGCTCTTGCCGCTTCCGTTCGGTCCCAAGAGCCCAAGCTTGGTCCCGGGCGAGAGTAGCAAATCGATCCCCGCAAAGAGTTGCTTGTCCCCGAGAGTCTTGGAAATTCCAGTAGCGGTCAAAAGTTTCGTCGATTTACGCCCCGTACCGACGAAGTCGATCCCCGCAGAATTCGCTGTGGCGTTGCGATACTTCAATTCGGCCAATTCGTCCATCTTCTCGTAGGCCTGGTCGATCCGAAATCGGGCCTTACTCGTACGAGCCGCCGCTTGACGACCGAGCCAATCGGTCTCCCGTCGGACCTGGTTGGCCACGGCTTCTTGTTGCTTCGCCTGGGCCTCAAGGAAAGCAGCTTTTCGCTCGGCGAACTCGTCGTACTTGCACGAGGTCCGGTAATAGCCATCGGGATACACGCGGCTAATTTCCATGACTTCGTCCGCAACGGCACGAAGGAACGCCCGGTCGTGCGTGCTCACGAGATATCCGAAGGAGGCATCTCGCAAGAGCTTTTCGAGCCAAACGATGCCGGGCAAATCGAGGTGGTTGGTCGGCTCGTCCATGAGCAGAAAATCGGGTTCGAGGACGAGTTCGCGAGCGAGGGCCAGGCGTTTTCGCCACCCACCGGAAAGCACGTCGGCGTGCTGGTCGGGGTTCTCGAATCCGACCTGCGTGAGCACGATGGCGGCTTGCGTTTCTTTTTCGTAATCTTCGGTTGGTTCGTTCGCAAGCGCCGCCAACAGCACCTCACGGACCGACTGTCCGGCTGGGAACTGATCGTCCTGCGCGAGATACCCGATGTGAGCACCGCGACGGACGGAGCGGTCTCCCTCGTCAAGGTCTTCGAGGTCTGCGAGGATTCTAAGAAACGTCGATTTGCCAGCCCCGTTTGGACCGATCAAGCCGACCTTTTCTCCGGCTTGGAACGTGGCCGTGAGATCGGAAAACAAGGGACGGGGGCCGAAACTTTTCGTCAAGTTCTGGACGCTCAGCAGGAAACTCATGGACCACCTCGAAACCGGACTTCCTCTCATTCGCAAAACGCAATTATAGCCACTTCCGCGCCATCTCGTCTCCCGAATTGCTTTTGCAAATGTTGCGGTGGAATATTGTCGTGGTCATGGGCACCCGTGAGCGGCGTGGACCTTCGCGTTCCCAACAAAGCGAAGGTATAAAATCGAGAGAGCCCCCAAGCCACGCGGAGGCTTTGACGGCTTCTGACAGGGAAAATACAATCGACTAGAGGCACAGAAGCGAAACTGGAGTTCTCCCGGGAAAGTCGAGGTGTACCTTGTTATATTTAGTTGGCACGATCCTGTTGATGGGGCTCATCTTCGGGGTGCTACTTGCCATCGGCACGTTGATCATCCAGGGGACGTTCTACACCGAACCGACGAGCGGGGTTTTGTGGCAAGCCCCCGCGACCGCCGGAGGCATCACGTTGTTTTTGTTGCTCTGGTGTTTTCTCAATGCCTCCAGTTCGATGGCACGCAAGGACTTCGTTCCCTACCCGACGATCTTTGCGTTTCCGTCCAGCGTGAGCCTCACGCCTGAGTCACTACCCGGATTTTGGTCGGTCAAGGGCACCGGACCCAAAAAACTCGTCCAGAACGAAGAAGGCAAGTGGGTGTACGCCGAAAGCTCGGGAGCCACAAAGAAGGTCAAGTACGTTCTCAAGAAAAAGGTGGAAGTTTCGGGCAACTTGGTCGCCGCCCATTACGTGGAAGCGAGCAACACTTCCCGACCTTGGAACCCGGATGGCGTGGTGGCTATTATCATCGAATACGATGGACGCGAAATTCGATTCGATCGGACCGACGTCGAGGGCGAGGAAGCCTACTCGTTCGAAAGCGACGACGGTTGGACGATGCGGATGTACCGTAACGGCGGGGCCACAACTCCCTCTCGTTTTCCGATTGGATTATTCCTCGCGTGTTTGTTTCTCAATGGGGTCCACCTGGCTCTCTGGTTCACCGGACTCTGGCTAATCCTCCGATTTCAGTGGTTCCAGGCCCTGATGATCGCCCTGGCGTTTTGGGCACCGGTGACGTTGATTGCGTTGCCGGGACTCCTCCAAACGGCTGCCGAGTTGGCTGTCGTAACTCCTTGATTTTTTTGGGCCTGCCCAAACCATGCGACCTCTCTGTTTGACATTGGTGTGTTTCGTCGGCTTGGGCGCATCCCAAGCCTTCGCCGGGACGAATTCCGGACACAAATTAACTCGATGGGAACCTCGATATCACTACACCGTTCGGCAAGCCGAAGCTCGCGGCCCAACGATCGTCGTGCTGGCCGGGAACACGGACCAAGGAGAAGCCGGGAAACTCGCGGCTATGCAAATGCGACACTGGGAACCGTCTCGCGGGACGTTGATTGTCGTCTGGCAAGGCGGAGAAAAGGAGCCTCCCGCGGATCGTTTCATCCAACGCACCACAGGCCTTCCGCGGTTGTTCGAAAAATACCGTCCGGATTGGCTCCTCGAACTCGCCGAATCTTACGACTGCAAATCGAAAATTCCTGCCTCGACAGGTGCCACGTTATGCACTCTTCGCGGGAAAACTTCGACCCTGGCCGGTAAGCTGTTGCGGCAACTTCGAGCACAAGACATGCACGAAGCGAAGTTGTGGAAAACGATCTCGGTTCGCAGTTGGCCGACAGGTTCCGTGGCCGAGATCACTTCCAAACGCTGGAAGACAAGGACACTCGTGGTCACCACCTCCGCCAAACATCCTCGGTCGCGCCGACTCTGGATGCGTGTGCGACAACAACGAATGGCGGCTCATGCCTGGCTACGTGAAATTCAAATTCTTCCGAAGAACGCTTCTCCAGATCGAATGACGGGAAAAGTCTCGACCCAGAACAGAAAACGGAAACGACAACACGAGCGTCCGTTGCTCGTGGCCATTTACGATGGTCCTGGTGCAGTCAGCAGCAGCGGACACGACCCGCGTTGGATTCGAAGATCGATTGCCCACCTCCCGAATCTCGAGCCGATCCTCGTCGGGCCATCTGAAATTCGAGGTGGCGTGCTCGAACAATTCGACGTCGTGATTTTTGGCGGCGGGTATTCTCGGACGCAAGCAAAAGGTCTTGGCGAGAACGGGCGAATGGCAGTACGACAATTCGTCCGCAGTGGCGGGACATATGTAGGCATTTGTGCCGGTGCCTTCCTAGCGTCGAGCAATTCGTATGCCTTGCATTTACTCAACGCCAAGATGTCGAGCGGTTCGGGCACCTGCGAAGTTCCGATCCGGTTCACCGAAGCAGGACACGAGTGGCTTGGCTCCAGTGGCATCCAGAGAGCAAAATTCTCAGGCGGGCCGGTCAACATCCGACCAGCCAAGGAGTCCAAACTTCCCCCTTTCAAGACCCTCGCGATTTTCGCAGCCAACGCCGAGGGCATCCGGCAGCACGTCGCCGAAACGCCAGCCATCATCGCCGCGAAGTACGGCCTCGGAAGGGTAATCGCCTTCAGCACCCACTGCGAACGGTTTCCGGGACCACAAGATGCGTTTTGGAAAGCGATACGCCAACAAGCGATGGCAGAGGTTGAGAAAGAAGTGGAGGGGAAATAAAAAAACGGGCTTGAGACTCCTCTCAAACCCGTTTGCCGATGGGTGGCTGACCGGATTCGAACCGGCGACATCCAGAACCACAATCTGAGCCAAAGAATGCACAGAAAAGGTTTTGTTTCTACATCTCACCCTGATTTTCTTCGGGTGAGGTGGTTTTGAGCCACATAGAAAAACAACCATAAAGCTACACGGTGTGACACTTCCGGACACTTAATGACTGTTGTGGAACAACACATGCGGCCAACAGAAGTGACAACAGAAGTGACAACAACAGGTGTCGGCGTCGGCCTTTGACGTTACGGCCGCGCTGCCATGACCAGCCACCGCCGACCAGTGTTCTCCGGTCGCTCCGCGGCTTCGGCGGACGTCGGCAGCTCGAAGGCGAAGACGTCACCACCACCGAAGCCGGACGCGACCTCTTGAGAATCGGACTCATCCCGCGAGGCAAGCTCGCGGAATTCGTCCTGGTCCGCTTGACGCCACCACTACCAAACCCAGACGTCGGGCTCGCATCGCCACCACTTAGAGTCGGCTTCGCGGCGTACTGCCGAGGCACGGTTTCCGCCTTCCTCTGGCCACACTCACGGCCAGACACCACCTGCGGCGGAAACCGGCTCGTCAGCACACCTTGTCGCCGAGGCATCGGACTCACCTTCGAAGTCGGCCCGCTTTATCTCGGGCTGGCGATGACACCGGTGGGGCCGCTTCGAAGGCTCATCCTGGGCATCCATGCCCTGCCGCGCCCTCGGCATCCTGGTGTCCTTCGCCACCAAGCCAACCATACTCCACCCACGCTCCATGCGAGTCCTCGGCCGGAGCGAACTGATCGCAAGCGAATTCCAGAAGGCCATCACTAACGCCATCGCTTCCGGCATCCGAAATCGAATCCTTTGCAAAGCGTGTGGCATTCTCGACCGAATCCTCGACGATAAAACCCTACCGCGTGACATGCTCGTGCGGCAGCTCCGACTTTGAGGAGTTCCCAATCCCATCATCTGGAAAGCTCTGGACTTGATGACGTGGCCAGATGTGGGCGAGCACTGCAGGCTCAAGAGTGCATGAGTTGGCCCACGCTCAGGCCATCCATGGCCCCGCTCTCTGGAGCCGTCCATCGTGGCGAACATCCCAGAGAGGTTCCCACAAAGGTTCGGCCACGATTCGAAATCCTTGTCCCCTAACCTTTGCGGGAGGTGGCGTGCCAACAAGTTGGCACTCGCCACCCGGCAAACCAGAGACATATGGCAGAACGATCGAGAGTGAAGGGGTTGTCGGAAGTCGCCTCGCTCGGCCCCGAGTCCAGCGGCTACGCTTGCGCTGGACTCAGGCCTTCCCTCGGGCTCGCTCGCTGGCTGGTTACTGGCTCGACTAGCTCGTTACTCCGGAACTTGAGCACAACGGAATCCGAGGTAGCTGACGGAGGACACGGG
>CAYYUU010000254.1:0-8734 GCA_964474955.1 uncultured Alcaligenaceae bacterium
TTCGGTGAACAGCCGGCACGTCTCCCTGAGCCGCGCTGCGTTGTAGGCCAGGAACTTGCCGTGCCCAATCGTCCCCGGTGCGAACGACTCCACGACGGCAATGAGGACGAGCGACGAGAGGACGGTGACCCCGGCCGGCACGGTCGCCAAATTGTTGGCCACGAGCCGGGCTCGATATCCCGCACGGGCCTGTTCGCCGTATTCCTTCCCCCAATGCGCGAGGACTCGATTTTCCGCACCCGACACCCGAATTCGGTTCATCCCCGTCAAGAGCTGGAAGACGAGCCCGGTGATCCGTCCCTGGTACTTGTAGGCTTTGCGCTCGTAGGGAAGTTGGATCAACGCCGAGACCGACGTCATGACCAAAACGAACACGAATAGACCGGTCGCCACGAGGGCCAACGTCGTGTCCAGGTAAAACAGAAAGCCAAATGACGTGACCGAAAACAGGAGGCTGAAGGCGATGGAGACCACGGCCTCCGTCAGTGTCTTTCGAATGCTACCGATGCCCATGGCCCGCGAAGCCAGGTCGCCCGCCGAGAACTTGCGAAAGAAGGACGCGGGCAAGGACAAGAGCCGTTCCCACAGCCCCGTCTCGACGGCGCAATCCATCCTCGTCTCGAGTCGCACGGTGGCGATTCCCTGGGCGAACTGGACCAGGACGCCCACGCACGCACCGACCACCAGACCCACCACGACCAATAGCAATTGCGCCCTGTCCCCGTTCGGCACGAGTTCGCCGAAAATCCAACCCGTGGCCGCAGGGACAAGTAACCCCAGAAGGCTACCCAAAGTCCCCAGGCACGCCAGGACAATCCAGTCGCGTCTCGTCCCGCCCAAACTGAAAAGCAGGACGTCCCAAACGGTCAAACGTCGGGGCGGAAACGTGCGGTAAAACGAATACGCGAAATCACCAAGCTCGGCGGCGACCTGGCCGGTCACTTTCGTCCTGGTCTTCTCGACCGGATCAACGGCCTCGTAGCTCGTCGACGAAGCCGGGAGCAGTGCGAGGGGACGATCATCGTCTTTGCGAAACCCGAGCAACGGACCGTTGTCGTTCTTCCACCAGCCTTCCTCAAGACGGACCAACCGGACCGGGGCACGCGACGCCTTGGCGATGACCGGGACAGGATCCCGATAGTAGGCTTCGCTCTGGTCGGATGGAACCCGAATGGTGACGCCAGCGGCCTGGCCGACGAGACGGCAGGCCGAAACGAGTGGATCGGACGCTTTCGGTTCGGGGACGTCGGCCGTCTCGCCCAGAACCGAGTGGGCGAGACGCGACATGGTGGATTCGGCCAGCTTCCCTTCGGCTTCGGCTTTCATCGTGAGTCGCTCGGCCTCGGAGTCAGCCGCTTCGTCTTGTCGCAACGCGGCAGCCGTCAGGATGAGCCGGTGGAACCCGCCGAGGTCGTCCCACACTTGACCTTCGTTGAGCCGACTGGCCGTCGAGGCCGCCACGAATCGCGTCCGGGGGGCCGTTTCGATCCAACCCGATTCGGTCAGCGGCAAGAACGGTCCGGCACTGGAGACCTCAAGTCGCTCGAGCCCGAACAAAAAGACGTACCCCTGGACCGGACGGACCCAGACGGGTGGATGAGCCGGACGAACATATGTCCACGGCTCGACCTCCTTGGTTTGGGCGAAGTCCACGGGAAGGACGCTCTCCGGACGCCATGCCTCCGAAACGCCCCGAGTCAACGTCTCGACCCAGACCTCCACGGCAAGGCCGACGTCGAGCGGGCCTAGCCTGTCGTAAGCCTGCTGAGCGAACCTGTCTCGCTCCAGCCGCAGCACCTTACTGCCAGGAGTCCCGAAGGCAATCAAATGAGAGGTCTCGCCGGGTTCGGCCCCGAACAAGAGTTGGCCAGACCGGAACTCCCCGAGGAACAACCGGCCGGCTCCCTTTTTCGTCGAGACGGCGAACACGTCGACTTGCCCGGCGACGATACGCCACACGACGGCTGGGTCGTCGAGGAGAATCGGCAAGTTCCCGGCGATGGAAATGACCTCCCCATCGCCCCCGAAGGTGCCGACGTGGTCGCGGTCGGTGGTGGGGTGGTGGGTCATGTTTCGATCAATTCTTTGTAGAGCCCTTGGTGCGCCCGAAGACTCTCGTGGGTCCCGCGCTGCACGACACGGCCCCCGTCCAGCACAATGATTTCGTCACAGTCACGGATCGTGCTGAGCCGGTGGGCGATGATGAGACACGTACAGCTCCGGCGACGCAGATTCCGGTCGATCTTCTCTTCCGTCGCCGGATCGAGGGCGCTCGTGGCTTCGTCCAGTATGAGCAAACTCGGGTTCCCGGCCAGCACGCGGGCGATTTCGAGCCGCTGGCATTGACCCCGACTGAAGTTCCGTCCGCCTTCTTCGACCGGGCCAGCGTAGCCTTTCGGTCGGGCCATGATTTCGGAATGGATGCACGCGTCCTGGGCCGCACGCATGATGTCCTTCGGGGACATCGTCTCGTCCCACATCGTGAGGACATCGCGAACGGTCCCTTCGCAAAGGAACAGATCCTGGTCGACCATGGCGACCGAATTCGTGACCGTCGTCCGGGCGTGTTCGATCTGGGGTTGGCCGTCGAAATAGATCTGACCTTCCCACGGCTGGACGAGTCCCGCGATCAACTTTGCGAGGGTCGTCTTGCCGCTGCCGGTCGGCCCGACCAAGGCCACCCGTGACCCAGGCTTCATGTGTAGGTTAAAACCCGTGATCAGCGGAGGGCCATTCCGATTGTACCCAAACGTGACGTTGCGAAGTTCCAGTTCGCCCGCAAGTTTTTTCGCCGATGGCGTCGCCCCGTCGTTCTCAAACACAACGTCCCTTGGGTGCTGCAAGACGTCATCGAGCCGATTCAATTCGCCCTCGACGAGGTGGAGTTTGCTGCCCATCCCGACGAGCTGGTTCACCGGCCCGACGAATCCAGTCACGATGATCTGGAAGGCAACGAGTGTCCCGAGGGTGATCTCGCCAGACATGACGCGGAACGCCCCGACGCCCAAGATCGCAACGGTGTTGATCGTCATGAGAAAGACGGGGATGAGTTGGAACAATTGCGAACCCACCTGCATCCTTTGGTTCGTCACGACGAGGTGGGCGAGTCGACCGGCCCACCGACCGAAGAAGCTCTGTTCGGCCCCGCTTGCCTTGACGCTTTCGATGTTCTGGAGGCCTGCCATCGACTCGCCCGCGAGCCTCCCTTCTTCCTGGAGGATTCGAACGTTCATGTCCTTGCGCCACCGCGAGACGGCCCGCAGGGCGATCAGGTCCAGCGCCACAACGACCAACGCGATGAGTGTCAGGGGGATGTCATAGTAGAGCATCAAGGCCAAATAACAACCGCCCATCAACACGCTCAGCAACGTTCGGGGCAGGTCCCCCGAGAGTAGTTCGGCGAGTCGGTCGTTGATGGCCACCCGCGAACCCACCTCGCCACGAAAACGCTGGGCGAAGAACGAAGTCGGCAAACGAAATAGGTGCCCGAGAAACTTGTACGCCGAGGTGATCGTCAACTTGGTCGAGAGGCGGAGCAAGTAAAATCCCTCCAACCACGTCAACGCTGCCTGGAGGATTCCGCCAACGACCATCCCGACGAAAAGGGGGACGATCCACTCGTCGCGTCGGGCCACCAAGATATGATCGACGAACACCTTGGAGAAGATCGGCGTCACGAGTCCGACGATGGCCAGCGCCAGGCTCGCCAGGATGACGTACCATAGACCCACTTCCGACCCCCGCAGCCTCTCGCGCAGGGCACCCCATAGGCTCCTTTTCTCGCCGCCTTTCTTGAACTCAGGTCCGGGTTCGAGGGCGAGAACGATGCCCGTAAAATTCCGCGAGAACTCCGCTGCCGTCACGGACCTCGGCCCGACCGCCGGGTCGTTGAGCTGGACGTGTTGCCGTCGGAATCCCTCCACAACGACGTAGTGGTTGAACCCCCAGTGGACGATGAACGGGGTCTTTCGCTTGGCCAGGTCGTCGAGTTCCAGGACGCTCAGGACGCTCCCGTCGAGGCCGAATTCTCCGGCGACTTCGAGCAGGTCGCCGACTTCGCTCCCGTCTCGCGAGACCCCACAAGCCACGCGGACTTCTTCGAGCGTGACACGTTTTCCGAAGTACCCCAGGACGCTGGCCAGGACAGCCGGACCGCATTCGGTCGACTCCATTTGCAACACCGTAGGCGTGCGTCGTCGGCGTGTCGGACTGAACGTAAGCGCGTTCGACACCATCCTCACCTCGGCATGGCCAATTGGATTGGGGCTTGCGTCTGGACGGTTATCTTTGCGTCGCAAGGGACTCCGCTGTAGAGCGTCTGCTGGCCGGCCACCTCGAGTTCGATTTCGACCTGGAGGAGCGGACCGAAACGGCGGAGTTGCGACACCCATTCCTCGTCCGTGAGGTGTCGGAGCATTTGTTGCGTCGTGAGGGGATACCTCCCCGCTCGGACGACGCGCCCCCGCAACGAACTTGCATATTCTCGCGACGACGTCACGGGCGTGATCCGTGCCGACATCCCGGGTTTGATCCGATAGCCGTCCTTCGCGTCGACATAGACCACGGCCAGTAGGGGAGCATCGACGGCTTCGAGGGAGGCGACGATCGTCCCCTTGTTGACTTTGCCCTCGGCGACCGAAGGCACTTCGAGGACCCGACCGGCGACCGGGGCTTGGACGATTCGCTCGCGTCCGCGAGAATTCGTGGCGTACACCAGTGGAGCGTCGGCCTCGACCTCGTCACCGGGTCGGACGACGACCTTCTGGACGACCAGGTCGTCGTCTGCGAACACGACGCGGACGCCCCGCCCTCGCGTCAAGATCCCTTCTCCCTTGACGTTCGTTTCCAGCTTCTCGAAAACGCTCCACGCCAGGGCACCAACCAGAACAACAATGATGCCCACCAGCGCAATCCATCCTCGTGGATGGGTGATCGGCATTAACGAATCCAACCGGTCTGCGGCGTCCAGGTGTTCGAGGGCCTCTTTTCGGTAGACCTGTCTCATGTTCTGGCTTTTTGTTTTAGTTTTGTTTTGGAGTGCGGCGGCTCGACGCCGCTTTGGTATTTTGTTTTTGTTTTTGTTTTTGTTTTGGAATGCGGCAGCGGAGCTGCCGCTTTGATATTTTCGGATTCCTCGCTTGCGCTTCGGGTTGGTGTGTTTTGGAGTGCGGCAGTGGAGCTGCCGCTTTGGTATCGTTGTCGCTTGTCCCTTGTCTCTTGCGAGGAGCGATCATTCCACGAAACTGTTCGGATCAATCGTCCCCAACAGGAACTCTCCAACAGACGTCTCTTCGTAATAACTACTCCCAATGACTTTTGCAAAGACGTTGGAGTTCCCGTTCCCCAGGGCACACGGACCGAGGCCCATGGCCGTCGCCACGAGGTACATCGTTTGGTAGAGCACTCCAACGTGCTTGAGGATCAGGGCATAAGAGAAATTCGAGTACTTCCACCCGATGCGCTGGAACCGAGACGATACGACGAACAAGACCTGGATTTTGTCTTGTTCAATCCCAGCCGACTGGGACGCCTCCCACAAGAGGGTTTCGGAGTTGTCGTCGTGACTGCCAACGCGATGTAAAGTGTGGTCCTCCGGTTGGTAGTGATAGACCGCTGGGTCGAGCCCATCACACGCCTGAACCACCGGGTAGATTTCCAACTCATAGAGCGACCCACCGACCGGGTAAGGCCGTGCGGTCGTATGCACGGGAACGCGTCCGCTCTGGGTCTCGAGTTCGTAATCGACATACCACCGAACGCGCGCGACCCGGTACAAGAATTCTGCGAGTTGCTGGGCCGTAATCGGTTCTGGGCCAAAATCCCGGACAGAACGCCTTTCCTCCAACACTTGCGAAAAGGGTGCGTCGGTCTTCCGCAGAGCTTCCAGGTCGGGCTGGAACAGGGTGATCTTGTTCGGCTCGGGCCATTGTTTGAACATGGGGGGTTGCTCTTCGCTCGGAAGCGAGCGCACCTCTCCGTTCCGACCAGCCCGGCTCTGGGCATGGAAAAGCAAGTCGTGGAACTCCCACCCCTTCAGTCCCGGTGTCCGCGCTTCTTCCTCCAGGTTGCCTTGCCGATCGACATTTGTGACAACGCGGCAACTTCCAAGTAACTGGACGAATCCCCGGAGTCCCTGATTCGATAGCTGTTGGAATCGGTCGAGGAGGTCGTTGAACCGTTGCGGCTTTGTGAGGGCCGCCACAAGGGCTGCGGCCTCCTGGGTGTGAAGGACGATTCGCCCAGGAAGTTGGGGGGACTCCAATATGGCCGACCTGCCGATCCGGCAGACGTAGGCGAAACGCGAAAGAACGAGGTGGTCCGGGCCGATTTCAAATGGAGCCAACGACAGCCCCACGTTGACGGGCATCAACGTGGCGAGTTCTTCTCCGGCGTCGCAGGCCGTCACGTCCAACAAGCCCTTCTTGAGTAACTCTCCCAGCAGGGCAACGAGTCGTGCCCCGGCTCCGGGAACGGTGGAAGACCAGACCTCCGACACCAGAGCGTTGACCGAAGCTCCAGGAAAATTCAACAGCTGAAGGGCTTTTTGGTGAGAAGGCGTGAGCTTACGAAGGCAGACCCGCTCGTACTCCGACTGGATGGCGACTTCGTCTTCACCCTTCGGTGACACCTCGAAGCCTTCCGGCAAACAAACTTCCCACGAAAGGTGCACCGTCCCCTCCTCCTTGCGTTTACAAAAACATGTGCACAGGATTCAGGTCTTCTTCTCTTCGCGGTTCCTGCAACCATCCGAGCTTCACCGGGACGTCGTAGAGTCGCCCAGGGCCGAACCGGGCCCAAAAATGACGCAGCCCCGGGACGATGACTTTCACCACGGGCATCCCGACCTCGGGCCGAGTTTGGTCCAGCACGAGCATTTCCAGGCCGAGCGCCTCGACCTTCTTGCGGCAGAGGTGGACGTCTTCGAGGAGGTCGTCGGACCACTCGTTCTTGTAGAACGAAGCATCCCGGATCGGTGCATCGCTCCTCGGGACGAGGTACTTGTGTTCTTCGATCGTCGCGTATTGGAGCCAGTCCAGCGTGTCGGCGTCGGTGATGTGGAGGTCCGTTCCCTCCCCGTCCTCATCGTGGTTCATGATGTGCACGAGGTGTTGGTTCAATTCGGTCACGGACCGCGTGAGGGCGATCCTGGGGTCGGTGTGACACCCGAACCCGAACATCAATTGTTCGTCACCCATGCGACGACGACAAACAGAGACCAGGACGGGGACACCGACGTCGGTGGTGAGGTCCAGCACCCACAAGTCGCGGTTGCGTTCGTCGTAGAACTCCTTGAGCTGGTTCAAATAAGGGTCATCGAAGCTCTCAATGTCGACTTCCGGGACCTGGGCTCGGTTATACCACCAAATGCCGACGCTGTCTCGTTCGACGAGTTCGAAAAACCCCTGGAGGATGGCTTCTTCCAGGGTATTCCCTGCGGCGTTTCCGTTGGAACAACCGACGATGACGTCCCGGTCATTCCGGACGGGGTAGTCGAAGTAGCAAAAGGCCGTAGGCAAATATCGCACGCGGCTATTCGTCAGCGACCACACCGGGGTCCACTCGTAGTCTTTTTCGGATTCGAAAGGTAACGGCACGAAACTATAGAACGGGGCGAAATCTTGATCGACGAGGTCGCGTTCTCGATACTGCTTTTCGCTGTAGAGCATGCACTCGTTCGGATGAATTCCGTCCTCTCCGAGTTCCGCGAGGACGGCACTTCGGCGCGGTTCGTTGCCCTGGAAGATACCCGAGTACCGCTCGAGCGCTTCGCACAACGCGCTCGCCTTGGCCTGGATGTCGCTGATCCCTTTTCCGGCACTGGCGTTGCGTAGGTCGACCCGGAGCTTCCACAAGCTCTCGGGACCACGGGCAACGTTGGCCCCGGAAATGTAGACGTGCATGGGGCCATCGGGGGCAGACTGACGGTCGAGTTCCGTGACGAAGCCGCTAATCGGACTCACCAAGTGTTCGTACTTGCTGACGGTTTCGGCGGGCGTAACAGCTCGGTGTCCGCTTTCGACCGAGCGCAATTTCTTGCGGCTCTTGAGGTCGATCGGCTTGGGTTCTTGCGGCGGGGACGCCCCGCAAGAGGGACAATACGGCTGTTTGGTGAGATTGTGCTCTTGTGGTTCCCAGGTAATCGAGTCGACGGAAATGATCTTTCCCACCAAAGAGGGCATCGCGTCGTCGGCGTACGTGACCCAGGAAGAAACGGCCGTCGCGACCATGCCCCAAGCCCACGCCAGCGTCGCCGGCGTACAAGTCGGGTCGGGGGGCACGAGGTCTTCTTCTTCGCTCAAGCTGTCGAGGTATCCCAGGACCGGAGAGTTCGCTCGTAGGCGTCGGGCGAGACATTCCCAACAGCCGGTTTGGCCGGGCACGAACATCGGCCCGATCCACATCTGGGTTCCGACCGGCTTGACCAACAGCCACGGACGCTTCCGGTCGAGGGCCCCTTTATTTTTCGACCGAAGGGCCTTGCGGAGATAACTATCCGCGACGACGATTTCGAGGTCTGGCTTCTCCGTGACGAGAGAAAGCCCGTTCGAACTCAGAACGGCCTCTAGGGGCTTCACGTCCACCCCGAGACCGACGACCTTCACGGAACTTCGTGCGGCCTGTTCGAAAAACTCATGCGGTTCGAGGCCCTGGATAGTCCAGAACGCCGACGTCGACGCAGAAGATTCGTTGGGCGTCGATTCAAACACGAGGCCGCTTTGTTCGAGTTTATTTA
>CAYYUU010000255.1:0-8720 GCA_964474955.1 uncultured Alcaligenaceae bacterium
GAATTGTTATGCAAGCCGTTCTCTTCGTTGGCGTCCAAGCCTCCGGTAAGTCGTCTTTCTACAAGGAGCGATTCTTCCGCACCCACGTGCGAATTAATCTCGACATGCTCAAGACTCGCCACCGAGAAAAGCTCATTCTGGAGGCGTGCTTGTCGGCCAAGCAAAAGTTCGTCATCGACAACACCAACCCGACAGCCGAACAACGCGGCAAATACATCGAACTCGCGAAGGCTGCGGGCTTTGAAGTCGTCGGATATTATTTTCAGTCGCGAGCCGCAGATTGCATCGCAAGGAATGCCGCTCGCGCAAAAGCGGAGCGTGTTCCTGATGTCGCCATATATGGGGCATTAGGAAAGTTAGAAATCCCAAAGTATGCCGAAGGATTCGATATATTACATTTCGTGAGGATCACTGAGAATGGGTTCTGTGTTGAGGAATGGCAAGAAGAGAACGAAGAGTAGTGTGTGCCTTCGTTGCTTTGCTCCTTGTTACACCCTACTTCATCTGTGATGGGTATACCGGATTGAGCCCTTTGATCCAGCGTTTGCTCTGCAAGTCGTGCCCGATCGACACATAATGGGCGAACAATTTCGTCTTCAGTTCGTCCGCCCGTTTCTGTTCCACTTTCGCAAGGTTCTTTGTCTCGCCTGGATCCGTGTTCAAATGATATAATTCCCGGGTATTATCTTCGAGTGTATAGATCAGCTTCCAGCCGTCGGGAGTTATGATCGATCGCTTATATGTATACTCGCGATAATCTGTCTCAGAGATAATATCTCGGTGGGCTGATTTGCCGCGCATGACCGGAACGAGACTTTGACCACGGAGTTGTTTCTGTGCTTTGGGTGGAACCTTGACGTCGAGGATCTCGAGAATCGTGGGCATCAGGTCGATGGTACTGATTCGGTCATCCATCATTCGCCCGGGGAGTTGTCCAGGCAGTTTGATGAACAGCGGAACGTGGATAAGTTCGTCATAGAGCGTAAAACCATGATCGAAGCGTCGATGTTCATAGAACTCAGTGCCGTGATCAGACGTCAGCACGAAGAGTGTCTTCTCGGTCAGACCAAGTTTCTCAAATTCGTTCAAGAAATGCTTGAAATGCCCATCGGCTCGATTGATTTTCTCGTCATAGATCGCTCGCCAGAATTGGACGTCTTCGTCGCGGAGCTTCAACTTCCCCCGTTCCAATCCTTCCTCGCGTAACACCTCTTGCTCGCGAGGCGAGCCCGTATATCGCTTGTCGTACTCATCGTCAACATAACGATAGTCGAACCCACCTGGCGGCGCACTCTGTCCGTGCACATCATATCCATGCAAGAACAGGAAGAATTTTTCATCCTTATGAGCTTTGAGCCAATCGAGAGCGCGCGGCACACTCATGTCCAACCGGCCAAACGTACCTTTTGGATAATAATAAACATCGAACCCCTCCTCGTATCCAAAACCACCACTGACGCCTGCATTGCCTGTGAAGCCACCTGTTGCGTAACCATTCTGTTTGAGGATCGTCGCCAACGTCACCAGTTGCGGTGCCAGGTCTTGTAGCTTGGCCTTCTTGTGTTGAGTCGGTTCGTAGAACGCGAATTTATTGACCATTCTATGTTCGGACGGATACACCCCCGTGAACCAGGTCATCGTGGAAGGTATCGTCCACGACGACACCGAATAAGCATGGCGGAACGCAAAACTCTGTTCCGCGATGGAATCGATGGTTGGCGTAACATTCCGATGATATCCCAAGAATCCTACATGAGCCGCTTGGAGGGCATCGAAACTCACGAACACCAAGTTCGCGTCTTTGTATTTCATCGGAAGTTTCGTGGCGAGCTGTCCGGTGATCTTGCGAAGTCGGCGGATTCGTTTCCGTTCTTGGTCCAATTTCTCCCGAACCAAAGCCAACTTTTGATCTGCCCCCTCGACTTCTTTCTGTAATTTGGCAACCTTCTTTTGCTCGCGTTGGAAAAACGACTTGTTCATCGAGATGTTTTGGAGCAGACCGTTCCGATCGCCTGCCCGGTCTAATTCCCGCCAACCAATGATGACCAAACAAACAAGCACACTCCCGGGCCAGATGATCTGCCAGAACCATCGCGCTTTCGAATTCGGACGGGGCGAGATATCGGGTGTAGACTTCGATTCGTTTGCAGAGTTGGTCATTGTAGGCTCGTCAATTTGATGTGGTGTCTTTCAACTTCCAAATGGACGTGGTTGGAGATGCGAAGTAACCCATCCCGTAAAATCTTCTCGGCTCAACTTCCCAGCCGCCAATTGCAAGATGGTTTGCTCTTGTTCATCAACATCGGTATTCAATTCTTCTCCATTGAGAACAAGAAACGTCTCCATCGTCGCATGTCCGATACGCTTGTTGCCATCTACAAATGGGTGGTTGCTCACCAACGAGAAACCCAACGCTGCGGCCTTCGCAATAAGTGTCGCATATAATTCTTGACCACCAAATGTCATCCGTGGTTGAGCCAGCGCTGATTCCAGTCCACCTAATTCGCGAACGCCGCCCAAACCACCGGACTGTTCCAATATCAGCCGATGTAGCTCCAGCACTTCTATCAAGTTCAAGTATCGCATCATGCCAGCCGCCGATACAGTTCTGTGTTCTTCTGCAAAACGTACTCCGCAGTGTTTTGGAATGGGTCGTCCGGCCCAGCCAAGAGTTGCTCAACTTGGCGGCGTAAAAACTCGTCGGCAGACAAACCAGTTTGTTCTGACCAGCGTTGCAACTTTGCGAGTTGCTCGTCTGAGAGTTGGATTGTGATACTTGTCATAGTGCGATCTATCAACAGGAGAACACGAAGGTCACGAGTGTACGGTTGTTATATTTTTCTAGGGTGTGACGCCCCACCTTACAACAACCCCTCTTCATTTCTTGGTCGTTTCGGACTCATTTGGATAAAAGCACAGTTGAGGTGGCAGTGTTGCGACTTTCTTGGGATTATCAATCTGGAAGCTCTCACCCACGTTCTTGGTCTTTGCGGGAGTCCTCTCCCATGAATCTTCAATGCCCGAAGTGTTTCGCGACGCTCGACATTGACAATCTGTTCTTGCGACAAGCAACCCAATGTCCGCGTTGCTTCTCCGAATTCAAGCCGGAAAAAGTCGCACCTGCCAAAGTATCCGCTGCCATTCCGCCTTCCTTGCCTTCGGAGTATGTCGAAGAAATTCGCGAACGCGCAGAACGTACCAAGCGCATGGAAGGCCGCGCCACTCCAACAGTCCAAGTCCAACCGTTCGATTCGATTTTCGTTGTGTTCGAGATCAAGCAGGACTCCCACGATCGTTGGCAAGGTGAACTCGAAGGCGAAGTCTCTCCCGAAGGGTTGCGGCTCTTTCCCTCCGGCGAATCCGAACTCCTTCTTCCACCCGGTAGTCTTGTAGATTACCTCGGTCAAAAGGCTTTTGAAATTATGCTCGGGTCGAGACGGTTGACTTTGGCGGTCAAAATGCCTGGTTTGGACGAAAAGGCGATGGCCGACGACATCGCCACGTTTTTGCATGGCGACCTGGACCACTTGGACGGCGACGATTACGTAATCCCGACGAAACGGTTTCCCTACCGGGCCTTCATTCCACTGCTCATCCCGGTCGTTGCGTTGGTTGCGTATCTGTTGTTTTTAAGTTCCAGAGTGAATTACTTTGTTTGGAACGTCCCCTGGTTACTTGTCGGCGGAGGACTCGCGGCGGGATGTTTTCCTCTCCTTCGGTCGGAAAGTCTTGAGGATAGCTCGAAGGCAAAACTTGTCTTCGGAGTGACCGGCGCGGTGAGTTTTTTAGCGTTGATGTTGAGTTTATTATCACACGTGAGTTTGGCAGTGAGTTGAGAAATTGGGGCCTCGATAGTGCTACGAACTGCGAGGACAAAAGAACCATCGACGAATCCAAAGTGCGAGGTGATCCCAAGGCTTGGGACTTGCAAGGGAGATGTACAATCCCCGCATCAACAGGCGTCCTGGTTCGAGAAAAGGTGAGAGGGCCGGGAAGGCGAACGCCGCGATTTCGCCGAATTCTCGATTTCGCCAAACGACGTTATCTGATGCTGCGTTCGCCCAAAATTCCCGCGTGAACATCCGAGATCGCAACTCGGGATCTTCGGATACGATCTCCAGGCGGTAACTATCCCAAAACATGTCTTCGCTTCGCGGCTCGCTCAAAATCGCAATCACTTCGCCGCGACGCTCGACGGTCCAACCGGCGTTTCGCCCGTAGTCCGTTTCCCAGATGCGGAGTCGACGGCGATAGCTCTGCACGCGATACATCCCCAGATGTTGAGCCGAGTCGAAGTAACGTCTACTTATTTCTTGGGACGGGGAACGCGGAAGAAATGAATGTCCGGTTTCCCAGAACCCAGGCCAACGGCCTGGGTTTCGGAGAGCCGCAACAACACAGGACAACAATAAATTTCTGGACGCAACAACTCGAGCCTTAACCTGCCTACAAAATAAATTTGCTCAGATCTTCTTTCTCCATGATGGCGTCGAGCTTCGACCGAACATATGGGCCATCGATCTTGATGTGTTTTTGGTCGGTGTCGGGCGCTTCGAAACTGATCTCTTCGACCACACGTTCGATGATCGTGTGGAGCCGTCTCGCTCCGATATTCTGCGTCGTCCGGTTGATCTCAAAACCAATGTCGGCCAAGGTCTCGATACCGTCGTCGGTGAATTCCAAAGTGATGCCTTCGGTCTTGAGCAAGCCGGCGTATTGCTTGGTGAGCGAGTGTTTCGGCTCCTTGAGGATTCGAAGAAAATCCTTTTTCGTCAGGTCTGTCAGTTCCACGCGGATCGGAAAACGTCCCTGGAGTTCGGGCATCAAGTCCGACGGCTTCGACACGTGGAACGCTCCGGCAGCAATGAACAAAATGTAGTCCGTCTTGACGGTTCCGTAGCGTGTGTTCACCGTCGTTCCTTCGACGAGCGGCAACAAATCTCGCTGGACGCCCTGTCGGGAAATGTCTGGGCCGTGTGAGGACGACGGTCCGCACACTTTGTCGAGTTCGTCGAGGAAGACGATTCCGTGGTTCTCGACGAGTTCGATGGCTCCCTCGGCCAACGCTTGTTTGTCGATCAGGTTTTCCGTCTCCATCTCCAGCAACACCTGTCGAGCTTCCTTGACGGGCAGTTGCTTTTGCTGATTTTGTTTGGGCATGATCCGTTCGAACATGTTTTGGAAATCGACGTCCATCTGCTCCATGCCGATGCTCGAAAAAATCTGCACCGGGATCATCTTCTGTTCCATGTTCAACTCGACCATGCGGTCTTCCAGCTCGCCCGCCTCGAGGCGTTTTTTCATTTTTTCCCGTGACCGTTGGTAACGTTCCTGGTCTTCCTCGTTGTCGTCAAAGTCCCAGGTGTTTGGTGGCGGCAACAACAAGTCGAGCAGTCGGTCGGTGACGCGTTCCTGGGCCTGGGACTCGACGGCGACACGTTGTTCCTGGCGGACCATCGAAATGGCGATTTCGCTCAGGTCGCGAATCATGCTTTCGACGTCACGTCCGTGGTATCCGACTTCGGTATATTTGGTCGCCTCGATCTTCACGAACGGAGCCCCAACGAGTTGAGCCAAACGCCGGGCAATCTCGGTCTTCCCGACGCCGGTGGGCCCAATCATGATGATGTTCTTGGGGGTGACGTCGTTTCGGAGTTCTTCAGAAAGTTGCTGTCGTCGCCATCGGTTTCGGATGGCCACGGCGACGGCTCGCTTGGCGTCATCTTGTCCGACAATGTATTTATCCAACTCGGCGACAATTTGTTTCGGTGTCATGTTCGCCACGGTTTACTTCTCCTCTTCCAGTTCGTGGACTTCGATGTGCTGGTTGCTATAGATGCAGATTTCCCCAGCAATATCGAGTGCATTGCGGACGATTTGTGGTGCTGTCAATTCGGTACTGTATTTGGCCATGGCTCTCGCTGCCGCAAGGGCGTACGACCCGCCTGAACCGATCGCGACGATTCCGTCGGTTGGTTGGATGACGTCGCCCGTGCCGCTAAGTACGAGCAAGTCCTTGCGGTCGGCGGCGATGATCATGGCTTCGAGTCGCCGCAACATTCGATCCATCCGCCAATCCTTTGCCAACTCGGTCGAAGCCCGAGGGACACTTCCTTGGAAGTCCTTGAGTTTGGCCTCGAACCGCTCCAACAACGCAAACGCGTCGGCAGCCGCACCGGCAAACCCGACCAGGACTTGATCATTATAGAGGCGACGTATTTTGTGGGCATCGCCTTTCATGATCGTTTCGCCGAGCGTCACTTGACCATCACCACCCACCGCGACCCGTCCGTTGTGGCGAACGGCCAAAATTGTCGTGGACCGAAACTTAGCCACCTTCCGACCTCCAAGAATTCACGCGCAAGATAATCCCCACAGCAGCAGTTGCTTGGGGTGGGCTTCTGAGCCCCTCTGTAAGTTATAGGACAACAGATTCCCTCGGTCTTGCTCGGGGAAAACTTGTCCGGGCCTTGATTCATGATACAATCGTCAAGCGTTGATAAATAGCGACGATTTAAGGGATCGTTCTTCAGATGTACGGTGCGGTCCGAAGAAGTGGCAAATTGTCGTGAGTGGCTCTATACCAACCTGAAGCGTTAGCGAGGATCCGAGCGGAGCGGGAAATACCGTTTTAAGCATTCGTGAGTGGCTCTATACCAACCCGAAGCGCCAGCGAGGATCCGAGCGGAGCGGGAAATACCGCTTTAGGCATTTTTCAACGGGCAGGAACTGCGAACCGACCTCAGATCGAGATAACTTCAAAACACACTATCGAGGTCCGAAAGATGCCAAGACAAATGAAGCGCCTTGTGAACCGCCCATGCCGGACCCGCTGGCGTATTTCCTCACCTGGCCAACTTACGGGACTTGGTTACCTGGAGATGATCGTGGTTGGGTCGAGTATCAGCGTGGTTGGCAACTTCCGGATGCCGCGAGAAAGTTGGAAGCTCAAGCCAAGATGACTGATCAGGCATGTGTTCTGAATGCAGAACAACGGGAAGTTGTCGAGAGGACGATTCGCGAACATTGTGAAATTCGAGGTTGGGAACTCTTTGCCGTAAACTGTCGTACCAATCACGTGCATGTGGTCGTGGCCGCAGACCGAACCCCGGAAATTGTCGTTCGGCAATTGAAAGCATGGTGTTCCCGACGCTTGAAAGAATTGGAGCGCACAAGAAGAAGCGGCGAGCAATACAATGAGCGCGAACAGTGGTGGGCCGAACGTGGCAGTCGGCGATGGCTCAACGACGAAAATAGTTTGGATGGTGCCATTTTGTACGTCCAAGAGGGACAAGCGGGAATGGGGTTCTCGAACCGATGACACCCTCAGATCCTTGCTGGTGTCAGAGTTCCTCGCTTGCGCTCCGGGTTGGTGTAAGAGTTCCTCGCTTGCGCTTCGGGTTGGTGTCAAACCACCCGAACTCAAAAAGGACTGAAGCAATTTTCCCGCTTCGCTCGGATCCTCGCTGGCGCTTCGGGTTAGTATGAACGCAAGATCTCGACTCAAAGCGCAGAACTTCCGAAAAATCCGATTTCTCTCCTTACGGTCCATTAGATGTATGACCTCTACCATTCGCATCGGAACGCGTGGAAGCAAGCTGGCACTCTGGCAGGCCCACCACGTCAAGGCCCTACTCCAAAAGACCGCTCCCGAATGTACCATCGAACTCATTGAGGTGGAAACGTCCGGGGACGTCATCCAGGATGTACCGCTCGTTCAACTCGGGGGGCAAGGCGCGTTCACGAAAGAAATCCAAAAGGCACTCCAAGAAAATCGTGTCGACGTCGCCGTTCACAGCCTGAAAGACCTCCCAACGTTCCACGTAGAGAACCTCGTTCTCGCCGCCGTCCCTATTCGCGGCCCAATCGGCGACGCCTTCATCTCGAAGAAGTATCCGAGCTTCGCCGATTTGCCCGAAGGCACGATCGTCGCCACGAGCAGCCTTCGCCGAAGAGCCCAAATCGCCCTGCGTCGGCCCGACCTGAAGTTAGTAGACATTCGCGGGAACGTAGATACCCGTTTGCGAAAGCTCGAAGAACAAGATCTGGATGGCATCATCTTGGCCGAGGCTGGATTGCGACGACTCGGACTCGACTCCGAGATTACCGAAGTTCTTGATAGTTCTTGGATGTATCCCGCCGTCGGTCAAGGAGCACTCGGGCTCGAAGCGCGGGCCGACGACGAATTCACGCTCTCCATACTCGACAAACTCAACGACGCCGAAACCCTGCAATGTGTACTGGCCGAACGGGCCATGCTCCGCGGGCTCGGCGGCGGGTGCGAAGTGCCCATAGGGGCGAGAACGGCGATTCAAGAAGAGGCGTTGACGTTGTGCGGAATCGTCGTCAATCCCGAGGGGACGATCAAAGTCAAAGACTCGCTCACCGGGCCTCGGGAACATCCGGAAGATCTCGGAAAACGACTCGCCCAACAATTGATGAATCGTGGGGCGAGGGAACTGTTGGAAGGGTGAAGTAGGCAATCGCCCCAACGTCGAAGGGCGCTCAAAGCCAGAAATATCGTGTATTGGAAGGTTGCTTTTCGCTCCGCGAAAAATCAGAAATGAGAGAAACAACTTTTCGCTCCGCGAAAAGCAACTTTCCAAAACGCGTCAAAACACAACTCTGATTGATCCGCCTGCCCGAAGTCAAACCCCGCCTGTCGGTTCGTCATATTGTTGGTAGAATGATCGTCACGGTTTGCCCAAATTACCTCCCAA
>CAYYUU010000256.1:0-8715 GCA_964474955.1 uncultured Alcaligenaceae bacterium
AAAAGAAGGATGGTGTTGTTCTTCGACCCTTGGGTGCTGCCCTGGCTTGTTGAATTCCTCGTTCCAAGCCTGAAGCGCGAGCGAAGGCCGAAGACCTATCCTTCGCTCGCGCTTCAGGCTTGTATCCAAATCGGTCCTTCGCTCGCGCCTCAGGCTTGGAACATTTCTACTCCAACAGACAGAGGCGTAACCCTCACGCTTCCCCGAGCGCCTTTTGCAATAGGGCACGTAATTTCGAAGCTCGTTCCGGATCGACCATACACACAAACTCGACGCGGCCATTCAAATATGCGGCAAAGTTGGGGTGCCCTTCCCGATTCTGGCTTTCCAAACCGTGCTTGGCGACGTTGTGCAAGATGGCCTTGAGCTTTCGGTATTCGGAGCGAGAGACGGTCGGGCGTGCATTCACGGTCACGCCCGTTACTTCCTGGCGGTTGGACCTCCGCATCACTCGGGTTTTCCTCGGATGCTCGGTGAACCCTTCGTCTTGCAGAATCGTGCGAGTGCTCCGTAGCAACCGGCCAACGACGGCGGGACGGTCACCCGAAAACGTGAGATCGTCGGCGTAGCGTGTGTAATGGAAATTGTGTTTCTTAGCCAATCCCGCGAGACGCCGGTCCAACCGACGACAAAGGGCGTTGGTAATCGCCGGACTCGTGCAGGCTCCTTGCGGCAGAATTCGCTGTCCGAGCGCGACGTGATAGACCTTCCCGTCGACCTCGGCGGCTACTCTTGGCGGCTCCGTACAAACGAGTCCGAGCACCGTGGCGACGTGTTCGCCGTAGCCCAATTTCTGGAACAAGCCTTTCACGCGGCGAAACGTGATGGAGGGGAAAAACTCCTTCAGGTCGAGATTCACGACGACTTCTTTCCCGACGTGCGGGGCAGCGTTCGAGACGATCGACCTCTCACGAATGACCCCGTGGGCGTCGGGCTCGACCTCGAGTCTTTCGAGAATGTTCTCCAGAATCCATCGCTGGGCGTGAGCGAGAGCGGGTTTCGGTGCCGAGATGAACCGTACGCCGCCAGTCTTTTTGTCGATGCTGAAGCGATGATAATGCACGACCGTGGCCCCGCGACGGTGGTACGTCAACCACCGCAACGCGGTGAGCTTGATCCCCATTTGCTCGGCGACGTCCGCGCTGGTGTGCATGACCGGAAGGCCGCGTTCAGCGAGGACCTTGGCATCGCTCTGGGTGCCTTGCAAACCAGCGCTGACCCCAAGGCCGGCATGGACAATGGTCGCCGACCGAATCGCGTCCCATTCTTCGCGGCGTTGTTGCAACCGGAGGAGTTTTTGTTGGTGCGCTTCGGCCCGCCGCTTTTTGCTTTCTTGCCAGCGTCGTTTCCGTTCGTCGCTGAGCAACTTCCTCCAGTTCTTGGCGACGGAGTGCGTATCGCGAAGCTTTCGCAGTTCGGCCTGAATCTGTTGTCGTTCTTGGGCTTCGTGAGGTGGATCTTGCGGTAGGCCAAGGTCGGTGGGCCAGAACCCATGCAACTGCATGCGTTCGAGAATTGTCTGGGGATCGGCTTCCGTCACGATCCTTCGATACAGATCGGCTTTTTCGTTGTTGGCCATGAGGATGTGAGGAAATGCAATCTGGAACGCCGCCTTGCACAGCGTTCCAATCTGTTTGTACAACAAGATTCAGCTTATTGCTTTTTGAGCTGGAAGTTCAACTCCAAAGTTTTTCCTGGCTCGACGGTGATGATCTTTCCCTTCTCGCCATCGAAGCCGGCTTGTTTTAACCACCCACCCGATCCGTCGTGCCAAGCAAGCAGCCGCAATTTCGTTCCTGCCGGAACCAGAGGAAGCAAAAACTTGCCTTCTTTGTCGCTCCTGGCCGAATACGGATGGGATAAAACGATGGCTTTTCCATCCATCCACGCGTGGATGCTACACCCAAATTGCACGGGCGTTTTTTGCGGAGGAATGATGACCGCGTCGGGCGTGTTGAGCTTGACGGGTTCATCCTTCGTTGGGTTCTCGGTCCCGGCGGTCGTTCCTTCGCCCTTGTATTGGGTATTGTGTTTCGTCGGCGCGGTGCTCGTGACCTCGAACGTCTGTTGGGTGTTCGTCAACACGGCACCGATCTCGCCATCGAAGCCGGCTTGTTTTAATTTTTTGACGGCCGGGTTGCTCTCGTCGCCGGTGTAGTACATCGGGAACAGGACCAGAGCATGCGGTTCGTACACGCAATGCGGCTGGTTGAGTTGGACCAGTTTTCGCGAGGCGAACTCTTTTTTCGCGGCTTCGAACATCTCCTTCGGCAATTTCAGTTTCTTGGCGAACTCGTCCGTGAGGTCGAGACTCGCTTCTTCTGGCGTGACTGGAAAGACTTGGTTGCGTTCGAGCGGTTCGACGTAGATCAACACGTCCGAAACGCCCTTGGTCTTCCCGTCAATGAGCCATTGTTGATTTTGGGTATGTCGTTGCTTTTCTTCTTGGTCCGTCACGGTCGCACACCGGCAAACCGAGTCAGCGCTTTTCAAGGCATCCATCATCGAGTATCCAGGGACTTCGCCATCGAAAGTGACCTGGCCCTTGATCATCCCACGGCCTTTGGCCTTGACGAACGTTTTCTTGACGATGGTAATGTCGGCTCCACCACCGCCTCCACCTTCGGGCGGATATTCCGCGGCAACCTCGACCCGACCCCCACAACCAACACCAACGAAGAGAATGGCGGGAACCAAGACAATTAAACAGCGTCGTAACCAACAGTCCATGGATACCTCGCAACTAAAACAACGGGAAGTCGGATTCGTAACGGTCGCGTTCGAAAAGGAGCTTTCTCCGACCGTCCAATACAAACTCAAAACGGGCGAATGAAAAGACAAGCCCCAAACGCCGTGGAGCTTCCCCTTTTCATTCGCCCGCACAAGATCGAAGATACATCTACCGATCAACAGGATTAGGCTTCGAGCCCGATCAAGGGGTAATCTCGAGTTTCAACTTGGTCTTGCCGTTGGCTTTAATGTTCACGATCGTACCTTTGTTGGCGTTCTTGCCGCCGACCCAACCGGTCGCACCGTGGTAAGCCATGACTCGGTATCGGCCCGAAGGAACGTTCTTGAGCGTGACAACCCCCTTTTCGTTCGTGACCCCGTGGTAAGGATTCGGGAGGACCCACATGTAGCCCTTCATCCAGGGGTGGACGTTGCACTCGATCATCACGGGCAATTGCGTGTCTGCCACAAACCCTTTGAGGTCCACCGAACCATTGGCGACGATGGCAACGTTCCCGGCGGGCTGGTTCGGGTTGAACGGCTGGCCGTACTTGAAGTTGTGTAGCAAAGTCGAACTATTTTTCGCGACCAAGACGGCCCCTTCGGTCATCGTGGTCATGTGCGGGATGAAACGACAGCAAGGTTGGTCAATGACCACTTTCTTGGGGTCTTCTTTGACCGCAGCGGCCGTGGCCTTGATTTTCCCTTTCGCCGCAACTGGCTTCAAGAAGACGGCCACCCACTTGACGCCGCGAGTTTTCGTATCGACGACCCAGTCGTCCTTCGGAACCGGGCCTTTAATCAAGCATATGGCCTTGGCCGGGCCAGTGACTTTGGCGTTGCCTCGCGGGGGGATTTTCTTCCCGGGCTTCACGATGACGGTAACTTCCAGGCTTCGCTGGGCTTGGGCCGGACGAGCATCGAACAGAGCGAGTGAGATCGCGAACGCAGGCACGAGCAACAGTGCAGTTGCGGCTTTCATCACTAGTCTCCTTTTTTCTGGATATTGATTTCTCTTGGCTGCCGGTAAATTTCGACCAACCTTCGGTTCGTCGGCAGTTGGAGGGCCCGGTCGTAGATCATCAGAAAATCACGGGCTGCGACGACACGATCCTCGGCGCTCCCCACGAGCCAATCTTCAAACTGGTTGTTCTTACTGGAGGGGAAGTACGCGGGCATGACGGAGTGGTACATGATCCGCATGGGGTTGGCGATCCAACGTTTGGACCATCCCGGACGGAGCCGTTGGCTGGCGAGAGAAAGTGGTGGACCTTGGCCCACCGCCTTCGTTGGATATATCTTACCAACCTGGTGACATTGTATACAAGCAGCATTTTTGGCGTTGTTGCCCACGAGCCGATAGCTGTCAACGATATAAGCGTTTTCTGACTCCCATTTTACCTCAAGCTCCTTGGCGTGGTCTTGCTGCATAGACTTCTTGAGCTGTTCTCTCTCGGCGTACCACGGTTCCAGTTTCGCCTTCAGCGTGGCGGCTTTTTGCACATTCACGGAGTACGCATTTAACGCTTTGGTCTTTCGTTTCTGCTCGTCTTCCGAGAGTTTTTTCCCTTCGGGAGCTTTCAGAGAGTCGTATTCCGCCTTGGCCTTTTTTGCCTCCTGATCGGCGGTCTTAAAATCCTTCTCGACGGGCGTGATCTGGGAATTCGCCGCTTCGAGCTGTTTCTTCAATTCGGCTTGCTTTTCCTCGGCCATGTCCTTCCAAATTGGTCGGAGCAAGTCCAGTCGGTGCTCGTAGGCGAGGAGCTCCTTGCCATCGACTTTGATCTTGGTGTTCTTCAATCGGTCGACATACTCTCGGTTCTTCGAGAGCCAGTATTCCGAATCGAAGCTCGCCTTCTGTGGTATCTCGGCATACGGAAACTCCAACTCGGTCCTTGGATTGGTGAGCTTCTCGACCGCCGCGAAGTAGGCGACCAAATCCTTGGCTTCTTGGGGGCTCATGTTGAATTTGGGCATTCGCAATACGACACCCGCTCGGATCGGAACAGGGTTGAGCAGGAACTTGTTGAGCCACTCCGGTTGAGTCCGGGCCCCCTGGCCCAGCAACCACGGGGGTCCAGCAAAGGCGGCGTACTCCCACTTTTTCTGATACTTTTCCGGATACATCTGCAGTAGATACCCGTTGAGTTCGCCCGGCTTCGTCGGTGGCGACGCCAACAGATCCAGGAAGGCCCCACCGTATTTTCCGTATCGGTCGCTCTGCAAGTACTCCCGGATTCCTTGGCTCGTCTGGAAGTACTTCTTCGGCGGGTACTGGACCGTCTTGGGGTCTAGCGGAACGACGGTAGCGGACGGGCGAATGTTACCGATTTCGGTTGCAGACTTCCCGTCCTCTGCTTTGCCTTCGTACTGGAAGCGGAACGCTTCGGTGAGGACAACACGCGGTTGGAGTTTTCCGTCGGGGGACATTTGGGGTTCGAACAACCCATAGAGCTTGCGGACGTTACCCGTTCCTCGATTCTCTCGCCCGAACCAGGCATGGTGCTCGGCGTAGTTGTAGTCGTCCTTGCCTTCCGGCCCCTTAAGGAACTTGGTGTGTCGCTCCATGAACTGTTTGACGTTGTCCTCGGTCATCTCGATTTCGTACATTCCTGGTCGGATGACGTGGCACCCGGCACAGTTATACTTCTCAAGAATTTGGCGACCGCGAACGCGAGCGAGTTTATCTCCCTTGGGCTGGTGGATGCTCTGCGGCGGAATCTTCTCCGCAACGAGCCCGAGCACGAACGTCATGACGGCTTCGCGGGCGTCGGTTTCGGCCTGCCACCGACGAGCCTTGAATTCTTCTTCGCCCTCGGTCCATTCCCACTTTTGGTTTCCTTCCTTGTCCGTGACGTAGTGTCCCTTTCGCCGGATGTTCCGTGAGAACTTGAATTTCGGCATACGGGAACGATCGTCCCACGCCCGGATTCGGTTGTAATCGTAACTCCGTGGGTTGATCAATTTTTGATGGAGGTAACCCAAGCGGTGGTGGTGGTGAAGGTGTGATTCGAAGAATTCCTCGTAAGGATACTTCTCTTTCCACGCGGTCTTGTCCCCTGCCCCATGAACTTCTCCGAGTTCCGGCGGGTACGGATTCCCGTTCTTGTCCGTCTTGTCCGGCGTCACGCGGTAGTGAGTCTTGACAAAGTTGTGGGCGTCTTCGAACGCGAGTCGCTCGGGGTCCTTCTTGCCCCAGTCGTTGAGGCCCACGCCGATCGGCTTGGCGTTGTCGAAGCCCGGAACCGAGTGACACGCGTAACATCCCAGACGTCCGACGGCCTTCTTGCCGACGTAGTACTTGATCTTGTTGAAGTTCCCATAATTTCGGACGGCCATGCCCTCGTCTTCGGGCAACTCGTTGGAGAGCAGCCGGAACCGATTCAACATGGACTTTTCGCCTTCGTAACTGGCGGCATCCTTCCCTTCGAGGGCCTTGAACGCCTCGGGAGAAAACTTGTCTCGGTGCTCGTCGAGTTCGGCAAGCCGTTCGGCGGACAAGACTCGTTTGAGATAGACCTTGGCCAGTTTGTAATAGACGTCTTTTTTCGGTTCGGAGACTTTGACGTCTCGCCAGCGTCCTTCCCGGACGGGAACTTCGTCCACGACGCCCAACCCGGTGGCCTCCTGGTTCAGGAGCCATTGGACGATGTGTAGATTTTCCTGGTCAGTCATCGGGACGATCGGCATTTTCGTGCGCGGGCTATGGATGTTCGGATTCTTGATCCAGTTGGACAACCATACTCGGGCTCGCTCCCTGGCCGCTTCGCGTTCCTTGGCGTTTCCATCATCCGAGGCGAGCCGAACGAGCTTCTCCTTGATTTGGCTCAGGTCCGGACCGAAGATGGCATCGCTCTTCACGTCGGGGAACGACAGGGTCTCCATTTTGCCGCCGACTTTCGTCTTCTCCTCGCCTCCCTTGGCCGTCGAAGCGTGTTGGTGGCAAGCAAGACACCCCTTCTCCGTGAAGAGTTTTCGCCCTTCGATCAAGTTGGCGTTCTTCTTCAATTCGGCCCACTGTTTTTCGGTGGTTCCGACCAATCGAGTCAGTTTACGTTTGTCCTTGCTGAGTCGGAGCCTTGCCCGAGCTTCGTCGTACTCCCGTTGCTCTTCTCGCGAGAGCCGCTTCTGGGGTGCAAGGCGTGCGACCAAGGATTTATCTGCGGCCCGTAGGGTCGAGTCTTTCTCGTAGGCATCTCGCAACTTGTCGATCTCTTTGAGGTGCTTTTGGCTCTCTTCAAAGAGGTAGTACGTGACTGCCCGAATTTCGGTATCGGGGAACTCTTTCTGTTCTTCCGGCAGGTACAGCGGATCGTTGTTGCTGACGCCGTAGAAGTGCGGCATCTTCGTGTCGGGTCGGAAACTTCGCGGAGACCGAAGCCATTTGGCGGTCCAATCTTCGTCGGTCTTCTCGGCGAGTCGGTACAGGCTTGGCCCGACTTTGCGAAGATCTCCGGGATTATTATTCGGGTCGGATTTGATTTTCTCTTGCTCGGCCTTGCTCAGTTGCTCGAACGGAACGGAGGGCTCCAAACGCAAGTCAGGTCCGACCTGGCGCCCGTCCTTCCACCCATTGATTTCGTGACAACCATAGCAACCGACTTGTTTGACGATGTTGTAGCCGTGGAGCAACTTGGGAGCTTCGTTGCGGTTGTCGGCGGTGATGAGGTCGGTCATCTGGTGATGACATTTCACGCACGACGCTTCGACGAACCGTTGCGGGAGCATCGGGTAATCCCAATAGTGGTTTCGCTCCCACCCGAACTCCTTCTTCCACTCGACTTTTTGCTCGTGACTATTCGGGTCGTGGCTCGACAAGTTAAATTGCACGCCGCTTCCCTGCCCGCGATGGCATGAAGTACAACCAAACTTTTCGGCGGGGTGCGGGCTCGTCGGGCCGACGTACAAGTCGAGCCGGGGATGGACGCAGAACTGATTGACCCGCGTTTCCGTCAAGTACGATTTCTTCAAATAGGTGAGTTGCAAGTCTTCGGGCTTGGGCAGGAGCTTGATGGCGTCGGTACCTTCCAGAGCTTTTCGGCGGGCCTTGAGCCGTTTGAGGGCGTCCCCGAACCGAATCCGCATCTCGGTGGAGGGTTCTTCGGTCAACTTGTGCAAGTTGTCCCGCGTAAACTGCGCCTTCCCGATTCCCAGATGGCACGTCGTACATCGATCAAATCGAGTCACGTGTGCAAAGTTATAATCGATGGGAATGTCGGTGATGGTGTATTGCTTCACCTGGACCGGCGAGGCAAAGCCGTCGATGATGGGCAAACTTCGGAATACGTGTGCTGCGGTCCAACGTTTATTGACGGCCAACCGGACTGCGTTATCGAATTTGTCGTGGAGCTGATTGAGTTTCGTGATTGCGGCTGTCAGCCTCTCTCGTTTTGCAGAGACCTGCTTTTGCAGAAACAAGATGTTGTTACTGTAATTGTTCATTTTCGACTGAGCATCGTCTAACCGACCACTCAGTTCTTCGAGAGATTTGCGGTATGCCTCGGCCTCCTCGCTCCCTTTGCCATGTTTATCCACGGCGATGTGATAAAGGCTCGTTTGCGAGTCGAAGCTGGACTTGAGGTCCTGGAACGTGAGTTCGGCCTTGTCCTTGAGCGGAACGAGTTTATCGATCTCCTTTTGGAGATCGTCGACAGCCTGCTTATCCAAACCTTCTTTGGCCTCTTCCACGGCCTTGACGGCCCTGTCGAACTCCTTCTCCGATGGCACGGTCTCCAGAGCGAGCCGCTGTGCGAGGGCTTCTTCCACGTCATAGAACGTTCGTTGTTCCGTTTTCCACGGTCGGTTGTGGTCGAAGTAGAACATCAACAAGATGCTGAACAGCATCCCGACACTCGAGACCGCGAAAATGACGTTGAGCGTCTTTTGATTTCGATAGAACTGATCGGAGGCAGCCATAGTCGTTCCGTGTATATATCTATGTGGATCGCAGGTCGAAGATTATCGAAATCGGACCTTAGATATTGA
>CAYYUU010000257.1:0-8688 GCA_964474955.1 uncultured Alcaligenaceae bacterium
GCTAAGACGGTCCCCCGCACGCCGCGAGGATTGGTCTTCGTAGTCGTCAAAGACGTCGTCGCTGTCGTCCTCGTCGCGTGTCTCCGTCTCTCGTTTGTCCTTCTTGCCGTTGCGAGATCGGTCCCGCCGAGCCCTGCCGTTTCGATTGCGTCCTCTGGAAGATTTCTGGTTGTCTTCCTGAGTCTCCTGGTTGCTCTCTTCGACCTGTTCGGCCTCTTGCTCCCGCGCCGAAGGTTGTTCCTCGATGTATCCGGTCGCCACGTTCGCGACTTCGTCCTGGTCGCCAAGGTCGTCTTCCAGGTCGTCGGAGTCGTCATCGGCCTGGGCGAGGGAAAAACTCAATTCCTCGTCGGAGAACGCGAATTCCTCTTCGTCCTCGTCGTCGAGGTCGAGAGTGTCATCGTCCTCCAGGTCGTCGGAGTCGTCGAGGTCATCGTCGAGGTCATCGTCGAGGTCGTCTTCGTCTTCTTCGAGATCGTTGTCTTCGTCGTCGAAGTCATCGTCGAGGTCGTTCTCGTCCCACTCGTCTTGTGGGGGGAAGTCGTCACCAGGGTCGGGACCGAAGAGGTCGTCGAACGTCAATTTCTCTTTCTTCTCCCAGGAGTCGTTCTCTTCGTCTTCGTTCCACGGGCCGAACGGGTCCTTCGGTTCGTTGTTGGTGTCCTCGTCTTCGAGGTCGTCGGTGACGTGTTGCTGACCGAAGGAGTCGTCGGGGGTCTCCGAATGCGTTTCGTGTTCTCCCGTCGACCCGGGGTCGTCCTATGCGCCTTCGCTGTCTTTAGGTTCAATGGGATGGAGCGATTCGAGCGAATCGGTGATCGGTTCGTCATCTTCTCGCGTTCGGCGCTCCGCCGAACCCATCGGACGCGGTGGGGTGTCGTCTCGCGGTTCTGGTTGTGCCTCCTCGTTGGAGTTCGAGTCCGTGGATTCCGGTTGGGTGTTTTCTGATTGGTCCGCTTCCGGGGTGTCGTCCGACTCTTCGGCTTCGGCCTTCTTGCTTTTCGTCTTTCGCGTTTTGGACTTCGTCTTGGTTCCTTCGGCGTCGGCAGACTTCTTGCGTGTCGTCTTGGTTTTGCGAGACCGGGTCTTTTTGGTCTTGGATGCGTCTTCGTTTTCGGTTTCTTCCTTGTCCTCGTCCTCGCTGTCTTCGTCCTCCGTCTTCTTTGTCTTGGCGGTCTTTCGCTTTCGTTTGGGTTTCTCGTTTTCTTCTTTGGTTGCGTCGTCGTCCGTCTCTTCGTCTCCGACGTCTCCTTTGGTCTTCTTCGTGGTTGCCTTCTTGCGTCGTGTTTTTCGCTTGGGTTTCTCGACCTTGGCTTCTTCGACGGCGGGAGCTTCCGCAACGGAGGTCGCGCTGTTGGGCTCGTCGTCGGAGTCTTCGTCGGAATCGTCGTTGCTCTCGGAAGTCTTCACTTCTGTGGGCGCAAATTCCAGGACCGGAGGTTCGTCCTGCTCTTCGGCAAAGGGAATGTCGTCGGCTTCTTGGATTCCTGATTCGTGAGCCGGGTCCACAACAACGTCGGTGGATTGCTCCGACGTTTCTTCGGTGGGCGTGGCTTCGTTCCGTTCGGTGTCGGATTCTTGTCCCGAAGAGAGTCGGGGGAACAGCGGCGTATCGGGTTGGCGAAACATCAGAGCTTCGAAGCTCAACTCGACGATTTCCGTCGTGCCAGCTCGCGACGAAGGCCGGAATTCTTCTCCGAGATATTGAATGGCGAATTGAGCGAGGGAGCCAAAGGGGTTCGTCTCTTGAGTTTTGGCGCTCACGTCGGACTGCGAGAAATTGGCAGGACCTTCGCCCGCATCGACTCCGGCCGTTTCTTGCTGAGGCTTTTCGGTGTCGTGGGGGTCCGGAAAATCGTCGTCGAAGATTCCCGCGCCGAACGAACCGAAGAGGGTTTTGGGGTCCTCGTCTTCGACGTCGTTCTCCGTTTCGTCATCGATCTCGACATCTTCCACGCCGTATTCGTCGAAGTCCACTTCGTCCTCGACTTCGACGTCCTCGACGTCCTCGATGTCCTCGACTTCGACGATTGCGTCTTCGTCTTCGATGTCGATTTCGTCCGCTCCGTCCACGTCCGATGTGTCGTCTTTGGTGGGGACTTCGTGGACGACGCGAACGACATCGGCGTCTCCGAGGTCATAGGGGATGATCGAGAGAATTTCTTCCGGATCGCTATCCTCATCGACCTCAACGACTTCGGGCGGCGCTTCGGGTCGTGGGATTTCCACGTTGGGTCGACTGACGCCAGAGCGTTTGCCGGAACGTCCACCCCGTCGAGGCTTCTCCTTGGTTTGTTGTTGATCGAGCAAGTGTCGGTAGTATGCTGGTTCGACGTCCGAGACGTGGAGGAAGCCGTTGCGACCGACGCCGAAGTCGACGAACGCAGCCTGGATGCTTGGCTCGATGTTGACGATTCGGCCCTTGTAGATGTTCCCAACGTAGCTCTCGTGGCTCGTCCGCTCGACGTAGAGTTCTTCGAGGACGCCGTCTTCCAAAATCGCAATCCGGCATTCTTCCGGCTGCAACACATTGATGAGCATTTCTTTTTTCATATTCCACCTTTCGTGTTTTTTGTGCTCCACCGCCAATGGCTCCATTCTTCAGCCGTCAGAGGGGAAAACGTTGGTTTTCTTGTTTTTCCGCCGTCACGAGGGAGAACCGAAAACGGCGAATTGTGATTGTTTTGTAGTAGGCACACTCCGTGTGCCGTTGTCTTTGGTCTTTGTTTTGGAGTGCGGCAGCGAAGCTGACGCTTTAGTATTTTTTGTATCCTCGCTCGCGCTTCGGGTTGGTGTATTTTGGAGTGTCGTCTTTCGCGGAGCGAAAGGACGCTTATCTTTGGCTTCTTTCTCTTGTCTCTCGACTCTCGTCTCTCTATCCACCTATTCGCTACTCAAGAATCAAACGAAAGCGGTCCCGGCAACAACGACTCGGGGTTCTTTTGCTTGGCGAGTTTCTCGGATTTTCGTTTCCCAGATTTTGGCTTTGGTTGTTGTCCTTTGATTTCGTCCAAACCTTCGGGGCGCGGGTTGGCGTTTTTTTCTTCGTCGGAGATTTCGTCGAGAATCTCAAGCATCGTGCGTTCGACGATCCACCCGGCATCATTGGGGTCGGGCAATCCGAGTACTTCGAGGACCTCTCCGGGTCGTGCAGTTCCTGCGCTTTGGCTCACCCAAATCGCCATTTCGAGCGATTCCTCGCCGACCGTCAGCTGGTTGATGAAAGGCCGTAAGTTGAACTGTCGGGTTTGGGGCCGCGTTCTCTCGATCCAGCAATCTTTTGCGTTCAAAAACTCTCGGACTTTTTCCTTGACGCCCACCAAACGGTCTGCTGGGACTTCCACGCTGTAACCGACTCGATGGACGGCGGCTTTTTGGCGTGGACCGATTTCGCGAACGCCCAAGATTTCCAACCCGGTCGGGCATTGCCGCGAGAGACGCGCGTGGACGTCCTCGGCCGTCAGAGGTTCCATCAACTCTAACTCAAGAACTTCTTCGCAGCCGACGAATCCGAGCGACAACGAAAGCGCAAAGACCATTCGTGGTTTTGGGTGAAAGCCCTGAGTCGAGCGGAAAGGAATTTCGGCGCGGCGGAACATACGCTCGAAGCAACCCATTAAATCGTGGTGGCTGACGAGACGCAGGTCGCCGTCCTTGCGAAAGCGAACACGGACCTTGGAAAAGTCCGTGTCGGGATTGGGTGTAGTGGATGAGGAACCGGTGGTGGGTTCGCAATCTGGGTGCATGGTTGTATTTGTTTCTGGTTTCCCGCCGCTGATGGTTTCGTACCGCAGCCCTCAGGGCGGAAAACGGGACCCGGACAGAGGGGAATCTGCCGACGGTTGGAAAGGAGGTGAGTTTCGGGAGGAGACAAAAAGACAAGAACTTGGTGGTGCAAAAACACCCAAACGGTAAGACCCGACGCGAGTTTTCGGCTGACGCCTCGGATTGCCTCGTACCAACCCGAAGCGTCAGCGAGGATGCGAGCGACGCGAGAAAATTCCTCGAGACCGATTTTCCCGGCACCACACGCAATGCCTTGCGCTTCGGGTTAGTCTCAAACTAACGCAACAAGACCTGCGGCGATGTTTCTCACTTCACTCGGATCCTCGTTGGCGCTTCGGGTTGGTACAAGACAACTTGCTCTTATGAAGCGTGCTGCCTTATTTGGCACCTGGCTTTGTTCTTTGTCTGTTTTGTCCGATTCCCTCTCCTTCTTTCGTTATTTCCGAAGTGGGAAATGGGAGAAGTAACCCCAAGATTCAACTCGGAGACGGTACTTCGTGGCGAATGGTCCAAGCGGGACGGAGAGTCGGCATTGTGTTCAGATGAACAAAGTCCTCGGACCGACCGTGGGTTCCAGGCTTCGCCCGAGACCGAGGTCCCGGGCAGTTATGGACTTGGTGATGTCCCTGGGAGCTACGTTTCTGCGACCCCGAGGTTGCTCCTCAACCTGCATGCCGGGGAAGGGAGTGGCTCCTTTGGACCGACGTAATTCGAGTCCCTCTCGCAATGTCGAGGACCTCGAATAGATATATACCCGTTTCCCTAATTTTCTGGCTGCTGCAGTCATCGATTCCCCCGACAACTCGTTGTCGTGGAGAACAAGAACCGCAGTTGGGTACGATTCCCGGTGTTCAGAATGCGAAATCTATTTGTGTCCGGATTCGGATGTTTGACCGTAGGACAGGTTGAAAACCTGTCCATTGTTTTCTTGGACAGATTAAAAACTTGCCCTACGGTCCCAAGCCACAAATCGTTCCGTCATAGATTTCGCCTTCCTAGTTAATGACTTCGGGAAGGATACGTCGGGTTTGTTCCCTCAAATAGTTCGTGACGTCGCGTGCAGTTTCGAACTGCATCGCTTCTCTGGCAACTTCTTTGGCTTCTTCAATTGTGATAGACCGGATGACCTTCTTGATCTCCGGAATGTTGTGGGGCGTAACACTGAGACGACGAAGCCCCATACCGAGCAACAGCATGGTATAAATAGGTTCACCGCTCATTTCCCCACAAATACTTACCTCTACATTGTGCTGTTCTGCGGCGGACAAGACAAGCTCAATTAAGCGAAGGACAGCCGGATCGGCTGGGTTATACAGCGACGCGACGGCCTCATTCGTTCGGTCGGCAGCAAGCGTGTATTGCACCAAATCGTTCGTACCGATCGAAAAAAAGTCGACTTCCTTGGCCATTTGGTGCGAGAGCAAGGCTGCCGAGGGGACTTCGATCATGGTCCCGACGGGGATGTTCCGGTTGAACGGAATCCTCTCTTCTTCAAGGTCTTCCTTGACTTCCGCCAGGATCATTTTGCATTGCCGCAATTCTAAAAGGGTGCTGACCATCGGGAACATGATCCGCACGTCGCCGAACGCGCTGGCCCGAAGGATAGCTCGCATTTGGGTCTTGAACAACGGCAAATTACGCAGACAGAGTCGGACGCTGCGGAGCCCGAGGAACGGGTTGCGTTCGTGTCGATTCGGGTCGGCGATGTGCAGAAACTTGTCGGCCCCAAGGTCGAGCGTCCGGATGACGACGGGCCGCGGTCCCAGCAGCCGCAAGACCGTCAAATACGCTTCGAGGTGTTCGGTCTCGGTCGGATCGGTTTGTTTGTCGAGGTACAAGAATTCGGTGCGGTATAGGCCGACGCCCTCGGCCCCGCGTTCGACGCATTGAGTTGCTTCCTGGGGAAACTCGATGTTGCCGTACAAGTGCGCCCGCACGTTGTCGATGGTCATGGCGGGCAAGTCGCGGAGTTGGCCCAGTTCGGTCTCGAACGCCTGGAACGACTGGCGGGTCTGTTCGTATCGTACTCGGGTCTCTGCGTCGGGCTTGAGGATGATGTTGCCGCGTGTCCCGTCGACGATGACCTCGTCGCCGCCGGAAACGTCGGTCAAGAGCGTGCCGACGCCGACGACGGCAGGAATCCCGAGTTGACCAAGCAAAAGGGCCGTATGACTCGCCCGACCACCGGCTTCCGTCACGCATCCGAGCACCATCTTCGGATCGAGGGTCGCGGTCTCGCTGGGCGTCAAGTCCTGGGCCAGTACGACGACTGGTTTTTTCAGCTGCTGCAGCTGTTCTCGTTTCTCCCCCAAGAGGTGGCGGAGCAACAGTTTTTCGATGTCGAACAAGTCCGATGCGCGCGAGGCAAAGTCGCCTCGTTCGAGGCTCTGCCAGGCCTTGATGTGGCGGCGGATGACACGACTGATGGCGTATTCGGCGGAGTTACCGTGTTGGCGAATGAGTTGCTTGACTTCTCGCAGGAAGACCGGATCTTGAAGGACCGCGGCGTGGGCCCCGAAGATGGCTCCATATTGTTTGCCGAGTTTGGCGGTGATCGTCGCCTGGCTTTCCTCGGCCTCGCGTGTGGCTTCGGCGATGGCCCGTTCGAACCGCACGACTTCGCCTTCGAGCAAGTCGTTCCCGACGACTTGTTCGGGAATGCGGAACCCCTCCGCGTCCAGCACCAATGCCGGACCGATGGCGACACCGGGCGATACAGGAATGCCACGTTTTAATTCCATGGTCAGCCATGCGTAAAGGCAGAAGGACGCCTCAACCTTCGAACTGGAAGTGTTGGCTCTTGGCAAGGATAGGTTCTGGATCGAACGGCCCAAAGCGGGCATTTCGTTCAGTGGGCAGGAATCGCGAAGTTTCCGGTCGATCCGGCATCTGCATGCTTTTCGTCGCGGAACGGGTCATTTGTTTCGACGCCGAAACAAAAGCTTGCCGAGAGCCCGACTCCTCAATTCTCCTCTTCTACGTCAAATTTTTCGAGGTCGCCCATTAAATCCACAAGGGCCTCAAGGGCCTCTTGTTGGTCTGGGCCGCACACTTCGAGGATCAACTCCGTGCCCGGAATTGCCCCGAGCCCCATCAAACTCAAGATGCTCTCACCGTTGGCGCGTCTGTCCCCGTTTTGGACGTGGACGCTGCTCTGGAACCGGTTGGCGAGTTCGACGAAGGCGCGAATCGGACGCATGTGGAACCCTTGGGGGTTCGTGATCGTCACGGTTTGTTGAAGGGGTTCGCCATTCATGGCTGGCTGGTTCTTCTGCACCGATGTCAAGAGGGTGTCCTTGGGCAAGTCCATAGTTTTGGAACCGCCGGAACGGTTGTTGGGGGCCTGGTTTAGCAAACGTCGGCTCATGTGTTCCCTTCCTTGCTTCCTTTATTGCGACCACGACCTGGTCATCGTAGAATTCGGGTCTGGTTTCGCAAACTTTGGCTCGTTAATTCACTGGCTCGCTTCCATGCAGCTACAGCACGAACGCGGAGAACCGACAAGTCGGCGTTCCTGACGGGAGTTCATTGTCGGAAACCGTTCCGGTCTCTGGGGTTTGGAGTGTTTTCCGTGGGACACGTTTTGAACCTGTCCAAGGCAATATCCAGACAGGTCAAAAACGTGTTCCACGATCCAACATGCCCAGATCCCCGTTTTCTTGTTTCGACGGCTTCCGGTTTGGTCCGAGACTTCAGCCATTTTCCTCAACGTCGGTCAACAACTTCCAGACTTCGTCCTGGGTCGTTGCTTGGCGTAGTTTGGTCACGAATTCGTCGTCGCGGAGTCTGCGTGAGACGTTTTCCAACGCCCGCAGGTGATCCGTCGGGCGGTCTTGCGGGGAGGTCAAAAGGACAAATACGTGAACTCGTTCGCCATCGAGGCTGTTGAAATCGACCCCTTCTTGCGAAAGGCCGACGGTCCCGATGAGCCGTTCGGCACAAGCGTGCTTGGTGTGCGGGATCGCGACACCTCGACCGATTCCCGTCGATCCAAGATCCTCCCGACGGAGGACGGCTCGGATGACTTCGTCGATTTCCGTCGCACGGAAATAGCCGGCGGAGTGCAGGCTCTGGACCATCTCGCGGATGACCCCTTCTTTGGTAGTCTCTTGCAGCTCGGGAACGACGGCTTCCTTCACTACAAAGTCCGACATACGCATGGACAAAACCTCCATCACGGCTCACGACCTCCGTTGTTGGAAAGGGAGAAGGGAGAAGAAAAAGGCAAAAGGAGGAAGGTAGAAAGATGAAGTGTTTCTATTTTCATCCCCGCCTTCTGCCTTCGTTTTCATCCTTCCTCCTGTTCTTCAAGTGTCGGGAGCCCAGCCACGTCCTTGGTCGAGGGGTCTCTCCGATGATTTTGAATCTTTTCTTTGTATTTGCGGAGCTGCGCTTCGAGCTTGTGCAGCGCTCCTTCGACGGCACTGGGAATGTTCTGATGGTGGGCCGTGGCTACGAAGTCGTGCTTGTGTTCCGCGTTGGCTTTGATCTCGACCTTCCGGTCGTCTTCTTTGAGGTCCACGATGACCTCGATCATGGTCAGCCGGTCGAAGATGTGCAACAATTTCTGCATCTTCTCCTGGATGAATTCTTCGTCGGCTTTGGTCACATGTCCGTGGCGAGACGATATTTTGATTTGCACTGACCGTGCTCCTTTTTCCAGCTTACTCTTCACTGGTTGCTTCGTTCCTCACCGTCTTGCTTTGGACAAGTGTGAGAGAAGAGCTTTGCAAGCAATATTGAGCCTGCCCGGAGTATCAATCAACCGGACCAACTCCAGAAAAATAGCGTGGAATCTCCGGCAACAGGCGGGGTTCTATTCTCCCTGGGTATCGAATTCCCGACAAATAGTTCGTGTCTGAGGCAAAACAGGTAAGGCTGGTAACGTCTTACAATCACCAA
>CAYYUU010000258.1:0-8622 GCA_964474955.1 uncultured Alcaligenaceae bacterium
ATCGCACCGTGCATATAATTGAGCGTTTGGACGGCCGTTGTGCTGTCCTCGTCTTGTTGCGATGGATGTTGAATCACCTTCAAACAAATAGGCTCATATGGACGACAAACAAATACGCGACCTGTTGGAATCACTTAGGGACGGCAGCTTGACTGTCGAGACGGCGTTAGAACAACTCAACGCCGCGTCCGCTATCCAAGGTCTCCCAACTGTGGCAGAGTTGGAGTACGCCACTGTCGACCTCCATCGGCAACGGCGCTGCGGCTATCCGGAAGTCATCTTTTGCGAGGGAAAGACCCCCGAGTGGGTTGTGGGAATCGCAAAACAGCTGATCGAGGCCGAACAAAATTGTCTGGCGACACGCGTGAGCGACGACCAATCCACGATGCTCGCAGACGCATTCCCGGATGGTCAACAAGACCGCATTGCTCGAACGTTTTGGTATCCCGTAACCGCAACACCCGAACCCGTTGGAAAAGTCATCGTCATCACAGCTGGAACGAGCGATCTGCCGGTCGCGCGCGAAGCCTACGTGACGGCTTCGGCTCTAGGTGCGGAAGTGAGCTTACTGGCCGATGTCGGAGTCGCCGGGCTCCATCGATTGCTACGACATTCCAAACAATTCGAAGAAGCCGACGTCATCATCGTCGTGGCCGGAATGGAAGGAGCGTTGCCGAGTGTTGTCGGCGGGCTCGTCGATTGTCCGGTGATTGCGGTCCCCACGAGCGTCGGATATGGCGCCGCGTTTGGCGGACTTGCCGCGTTGCTCGGAATGCTCAACTCGTGCTCGTCGAACGTCGCCGTCGTGAACATCGACAGCGGCTTCAAGGGCGGATATGTTGCGGCGCTTATGGCTCGACGGATGCATCGGGCCTAACGTTCCGTCGTCTCACTTTGCATTTTTCATACACCGAAAACCACTTCGAATTTTCTCCATTGCCCGCCAGATTTTCGCGTTGCGAGCCTTCGGCGAAACCAAGATGAGAACGATCTTGTGTTTCGCCCCTTTGCAATGCCACGCCTGCGCATCCAAGTTCAAGACCTGTTTCTTTTGCGTCTTGAACGGTTCTACCCAAACGATCTTCCCACCATACTCTTTGACAATCTGCCCATCTCGTTTGAGCGGCTTCTCTCGTTTAGCCAGCTTCTAACTGACCCGTAATTTATCGAAATCAACGTCCTTCCCGCGCTTGCCCAATACCGCTTTGGCGAGTCCTTTGTAATAGGTCAACAATTCGCGTTCCAAGATTTTCTTGGTAACCTTCTCCGAATCGGGCACCCAAAAAAGAATCACATACGAAAAGAACGAATCGGATTTCGGATCAAACATCCCTGGTGCAAACCGAATGACTTCGGTTCCTTTGAGCTTCATCGTCGGCGCGAAACTTGGCGGGAGCTTGATCGTTTCCGCATTCCACCCTTTTGGTTGAGGGAGGTAGAACTTCGACTTTGGTTTCTGCTTGGCCTGGAACGTCAGCTCTTCGCCATGACCCACTTGGGAAATGGTGCAGAGAACGACAAGGCATGGCAGGAGGAATGTGAACTGTCGCAAGATCATCGGTGTGAATTCCCGCATCGAGGGTGAAAAATATTTATTCGTCGGGCGTCAATCGTCGAATTAGTTCTTCGAACTTTGGATATGTTCCGATCAACGTTTCCCGGTCTCCATCTTCATAGTCGGCATAATCGAATCCCGGAGCCACGGTGCAGCCCAGTAGACAATACTCTCCACCCAGGTCGAGAAACGATCCTTGCCAAACGTCCCGGGGAACAATGACCTGGGGTTGTTGGCCATTTAGAACATCCGGACCGATGACGATTTCTTCGCCCGACCCATTCGGATGAAGTTGGAGCATGCGAACGGGGGAGCCACCATAGAAGTGAAAAATCTCGTCCGTGTTCAGCTTGTGAATCGCCGAGAATGTCTGCGGCGTCAGCAAATAGAAAATCGCAGTGCTCGCGGACCGTTCGTTGGGATACCGCTCGGGGAGTTGGTCTTTCGCGAAGTAGTCGGCGGACCGATACGTCTCTCGGAAGTAGCCGACCTCTCTGGGATGCGGTTGGAGACAAAGATTGGCGATGATGTCGTAAGCGGTGGTCTTGCGGTTCCTTTTGAGAGAAGATTCTTTGGGACGAGTAACAGGAAATCAATAAGCGTCCGTTTTGATTTGTTCGTGCTTTCGCAGTTCGACTCTCTGAGGCGAGTTATTCAGACCTAACTCCGGAGAATTCGAAATTTTATTGCTGTCCGTTTTTTCTGTGTCTAGGGTACACGCGGGCCGCGTGCACCTGTAAAACTCGGCCAACACAAAGGTACAAGCGAGCCGCGTGTGCCTACGAAACAAACAGTCAAAAATTCCACGTTCCAGGTTTTAAGTCTCAAACTTCGAGTTACTCTCGCCCATTCCCATTCCGATACGGCTCGAACCCACCATCGTCGCCTCGCGTCTGAATTTCAACACCCGGCTCGTGGATGTGGTGAATCAGGTGTCGCGGAATGTAGCACCCGATGTGGACCTGGTCACCCTCGTACTCTTGATGGTAAATCTCGGCGTGGGCCGACAGAAACGCAATGACTCGACCGTTCCCCGCGCTCGCGTGGACCTCCGTATCCACAAAGTTCGAAGTGAGCTTCGTCACGACCGCTTCGCACAACTCGTCGAGTCCCACGCGCCTCGCCGCGCTAATGTGGATGGCCTCGGGATAGCGAGAGTTCAACACGTCCAAAATCGAGACATCCTCGACCTTGTCCACCTTGTTGAACACCAACAACGTTGGCTTTTCGTCGCAACCGAGTTCCTTGAGCACGGCCTTCACGGCGCTGATATGATCCTCGGCGAGTTCGTCGCTCGCGTCCACAACGTGGAGCAGCAACCGAGCCTGTCGGGCTTCTTCCAAAGTAGCTTTGAAGGACGCAATCAAGTGGTGCGGCAAGTCGCGAATGAAACCGACCGTGTCGCTCAACAGGACTTTGCCAAATTCTGGAATTTGCCACTGCCGAGTTCTTGTGTCGAGCGTGCTGAAGAGTTGGTTGGCGACCTTGATGTCGGCACCGGTGAGCGTCTTCATCAAAGTGCTTTTGCCCGCGTTCGTATATCCCACGAGCGAGACGGTGTACTCGTCGGCCCGGCTCCTCACCTCGCGTTCCTTCCTCGCCTGGACGACCTGAATTTTTTCCTTCAAGTCGCGGATGCGATAGGCGACCAAACGGCGGTCGACTTCGAGCTGCGTTTCCCCAGGTCCGCGCAGACCGATGCCGCCGCCTTCTTGCCGCGAAAGGTGCGTCCACATCTGTTTGAGTCGTGGGAGGGAGTATTCCAGTTGGGCCAGTTCGACTTGCAGACGAGCTTCAGCAGTCCGGGCTCGCGTGGCGAAGATGTCGAGGATGATCTCGCTTCGGTCGAGTACTTTGCGTTCGGTGGCCTTCTCGAGATTTCGAACTTGGGCCGGAGTGAGGTCGTTGTCGAAGACGATGACGTCGGCATCGGCAGCACTGGCTTCGTAGATCAACTGCTCGAGTTTTCCCTTGCCGATGAACGTCCCCGGATGGATGTCTTGGCGTCTTTGAAGGAGTCCACCAACGACGGTCGCGCCGGCGGTGGTGACGAGTCCTGTGATTTCTTCGAGCGGGTCCTCGGTTACCCAAGGGCGTTCAGGTAGGTCTACGCTGACCAGGAACGCACGCTCGTGATCCACCTTGAGTTCTTTGCGAGTGTTATCGAATGACACGTGCTACTACATGCCTCCTTCCAAGTTTTCATGAATTGTAAATTCGCCGCGATTGGAATTCCAAGGGAAATTGAGGCCGATCATGGGAACTTCTCCTCGTTTCAGAATGGGACGCAGTTACTGTCCCGGTTGGTGAGATCCTCAGGATTTTACATGCAAACAGGACGCGAAAAATCATCTACGGGTTCGGCGGTCCTTCGAGCACTTTCACGACCAAACCATGAACCACATAGTTCACGACGCTGCGTTCGTGGAGCCGAACTGACCAGGGAATTTCGGATCGCTCCTTTACTAATTGTACGTTAGGCAACGACTGGGGGTGCGCCCCAGGCGTGAGAATGGCACGCACTAACATCTCCGGCGAACCTCGGAAAGGTCCACGCGGCGAGTGCCCGCCAATCCAACATTCCAGCGGCGTGGCCGATGTTGTCCAGTCGTAGGGCGTCGTGAGTAGGAGGCACCCGCCAGGTTTCAAGACGGTTGCCAGGTCGTTCAGGAGTTGAACTGGTGACGCAACACAGTCGATAACGTTGATGGCCGAGACACCTTCAAACGTCCCTGGTGCGAACGGAAGAGCCAGCGCGTCACACGCCCAGAAATCAACGAGTTCTTTGTGCTCGAACTCCGCAGAAAATTCGCGTCGCTGATAGACGATCCCACCAGCTCGGCGAGGATACCGGACGACACCTTCGCGAACCACTCGTTGGGCCAAACGCAACATCGAAAAGTTCAGATCGATTCCGAGCGAGAGGGACTTGGTGTTCTCGGCCATATGAAATGTGCCGCGCCCGACTGAGCAACCGACGTCCAGAAATGTCTCGTCGGCGCCGACTAGGTCCTCGACCAACATCGCATCGAGGAGTTGCACGAACGAACCGTTCTGCGATCCGACAGATCGTTCGGCTTTATCTTTGTCCTGATAATGTCCCCACGCGTAGTTGCTCAGATACAGACGATCGAGTTCATACGCCGAACCCGGTCCGCAGCAATCGGTGAGGAGTCCTTCCAGTTCGTTGGAAAGTTCCTCTCTCGCTGTAATTTGATGGATGCGCGAGGAGACGTATTCGCGGACGTTGGGAACAAGAATTGGAATGCCATCGATGATGGGATATTCGCGTTGGCAATTCGGATTCGTGCAATGGAGAAGAGCCTGAAGAACTTCGACGTCGGTGGCTTCGAACGTGGAGGCAACCCGAACTGGAAACACGCCCAGTCTTTCTCGTAAACAGAGTGGACAAACAGGACGAAGACGTTCGAAGTGGGTTAGCTTCAAGAACTACCCTCCAATATCGACCTTGGTTGCACAAGGGCCGATGACTTTCCCCGTCAGGGAAGGAATGGGAGCCGAACAAGCGGCGTGGGCGGTGACGTCGTCTTTGCGGGCTGCGGGTACGCTCTCGATCATCACAGTGGCCGAACCTTTGGAGATCACGCCCGGTCCGCCCGGAGAACAGCCTGCGAGTGTACACTCTGCCGATTTATCTCCAACACGGGCAGCGGCTGCGCCTTCGATCACGACAGTCGAGGCTCCTTTAACGATGGCCAGCGGCTGGGCCGGATGGGATTGTGACGTTGGCGTTGGCGTAGCAGGGTGGATGGGTGCGTGACAGTGTGGTGCGTCTTGTTTGACGTTGTCACCGACTCGAGCTGCCTTGGGCATGTTGGAGTTTCTCTCGACAAATGTGGAACGCGAACTTAATTAATGTTGATTCTTGTCGTGGGTACACGCGGCTCGCGTGTATCATAGGACCAAACAAAACATCACCTTCCTTATTTGGGTGGTTACCCGCTCATAGACGACTGAATCATGGCAGCGATCACAATAACCGCAACTCCACAGATTAACGGCAACGCAACTCGCTTGGCAAGAGCAAAGGGGTTGGTGTTGGTCAACGTCGAAGACATAAGCGTCACGGCTGCGACCGGCGACATCGTTCGACCGGCGGCGGAACCGAGAGAGACGACCGAACCCACCAATGCGGGATCCACGCCTCTCTGCACGGCGGGAACAGCGAAGAATCCAAACAATGCTTGCGTCGAGGCCATGCCCGACCCACAGACGGCTCCAAAAGCCATCGGTAACAGACCGCTCGCGGGGAACAGCAACCACGGGATGGTCTCGATGACGACCCCGATGAACTTCGCAATCCCGATGACCTTGATGCCTTCGGCAAAACACGACGCCGTGACGATCAACGAAACAATGTTGGCAAAGGCATATCCCGCTCCGTCAAAAAAGGCTCTCGGAATTTCCAACGCCGATGGCCAGGCGACGAGAGCCGCCACGAGAACTCCGATCAACATCGACGTCCCGATTAAGCGACTTCCGGACAATCCCGAAAGACGGATCACTTCGTTTTTCATTTCTTGAAGGTCTGCTTTCTCGGCGTCGTGGAGAATGTCTTTGGCCTCCAACTTCGAGATATCTTTTTGGAGAGTAGCGATGTGGGGAACCAACCATTCGGGGGGAACGTGAATCAGATTCAATGGCGGACCAGTCACAAACAACAGAACCAACGGGATCAGCGGAATCACTGCCCGGAGGTAGCTAACCCGAAATGCTTCGACTTCTTCGGTAGTGACTGTTTCCTCTTTTGGCTGGTCTTTCTGTGCTTGCGATTCTTTGGCTTCCGCTCGCGACGAGAGCCACCAAAGTATCAACGTCGACGCGAGAAGCCCGAGTAGGTTTAACGGGAGGACGCGTTGGATGACGTCTTGACCGGTCAGGCCCATCGGTTCTTTCCCTTGTTCTTGGAGCGTCTCTTCGCTCACCGAAACGGTCGTCCGCAACTCCGGTGCGCCGGGGTTCAGCAATTCTCCGCCGACCGAGCATCCTAATAATACTGTTGAGCCGATCGTCGTCGGCGAAATGCGAGCCGCAAGCAAGATCGGAATGACGACCGGGCCAAGCGTAGCCGCCGTACTCGTTTGGCTGATAATGGGAATGTTCACGATGAACGCGACAAGAACCGTTCCGGGTATCAACGCCCAGCGAACGCGAGTCAACGGCTTGATGAGCAAATGAACAAGGTGTTGGTCGCACTTGGTGTGTCGCAAGACATAGGCGAACCCCATCGCCGTACAAATCGGGACGACGAACCTTTCGTTTGCAAATGTCTCGAAAAATTTCACGAGAATCGGCCCCGGCTTCCAGGCGACAAAGCCAAGTATCAACGCGGCGGCCATCAACGATAAACGCACATCGACTCGTCGCATGATGGCATAGACCGCAGCGATGATCGTCAACACGCCCAGCAGGAGTTGGAACGATTCTGTGAAATTCATGGAGCTTCCATCCGTAGGTTTCGGTTGATCTACCTTACAAGCGGAGGCTCATTCTAGAAAAGTAAAAAGAGGAAAAGCAGAACCCCAGCAATTTTTCTGTGTCTTGTTCGTAGGTGGACGAAAGTTGCTTTTCGCTCCGTGAAAAGTTTGTTTTCTTTTTCTACTCGGAGCAACCAATGTTGAACATGATTTGGGACATGGAAACGCAAGATCCCGATGACTTCTTCACCTTGCTCCTGTTATTGGGCCATCCAAAGGTAAATCTTAAGGCCATCACCATCACGCCGGGTTCCACCCACCAAGTCGGACTCGTTCGTCAAGCACTCAATTGGTTCGACGTCGACATTCCTTTGGGTGCTCACAACATCAAGCATCCGAAACCATCCGTTTCGCAATTCCACTACAGAGCCTACGGAAACGCGGCACCTTCCGAAGACGCCGAGCCCGCCGAGGAACTCCTTCTGCGACACTGCGACGATCAAACGACGCTGATCACTGGCGCACCACTCAAGAACCTCGGTGCTGCGATCCGGTTGGCCGAAGATCGAGGGGAGCAATTTGTTCTCGGCCAATGGTTCGCGCAAGGCGGATTTGCGGGAGAAGGTGTTGTCCCATCCGAGAAGCAGTTGGAAAAGTTTCGCGGACGCCGAACGTGTCCGACGTTCAACTTGAATGGCGATGTCCCCAGCGCGAAGCGAGCGTTGGCATATCCAGGAATTGCCAAACTAAACTTTGTCTCCAAGAACGTTTGTCACGGAGTATCTTACGATGCCGAGATACACGAACGCTTCGGTGCATTGCGAGATCTGAGTTTATCGCTGTCTCTGATTTGGCGAGGGATGGAGAAGTATCTCCGCCGGCATCCAGAAGGCAAGAAATTCCACGATCCCTTGGCGGCTTGCTGCGCGATCGACGAAACCATCGGCACTTGGGCCGAAGTCGAAATCTATCGCGAGCGAGGCGAATGGGGTTCACGACTTTCGGCTGGTTCGAATACCTGGATCATCACCGACTACGACCACGAGAAATTTCTCGCGACGTTGTTGATGTGTTGAAATGTACTTGTTACTTCCCTTTCCATGCGCCCCAGCTTTTGTTTTTGTTTGAGTGTCGCCTGTCTTTGGTTTGGTCTCTTTTTCCATTCGGAAAGGCCCGAAGCCGAAGCTTGCTCCGCTTCCATCATCACCTTCTATCTTCCTCAAAACCATTCGCCTTCAAAAACTCATCCGCCCAACGATAGTGGTCAAGCAACCCTTCCGTCGAGCGCCCGAGAATCCGATATGCAATATACAGCGCCTCTATCGAAGCGAGTCCGTTGTCCGGATCCGTCCCGAGTTTGGAAACTCGTGGAAAGGCCGTCTGGTAACCCTGAAGAGATCGCGGCGGAACGTCGGCGAAGGCCGTCACCATCGGCCCGACACGCCGCCAACTGCTATCGAGAAGAAGAATTCCACAATCCTTGTCGGCTTCACTGAGCGGTGGTCCATCTTCGCACAACCGGACATAGCTTTCGAGGGGAGGCGGGTTCCTCACCGGGAAATTCCGAATCAATATGTCCGGGCGTCCTTTGAGTTGGATGACTGTACACTTGGCCTTCTGCTCTTTCGG
>CAYYUU010000259.1:0-8593 GCA_964474955.1 uncultured Alcaligenaceae bacterium
CCGTGTGCCGTAACCATTGTCTTGGTTTTTGAGTGTCGCCTTTGGCTCCTTTGAATGGACGCCAAAGGGATGCGTTCTTTCACCGGGAACGCGAAATTACATCGAGCGTATTTCGTTTGTGTAGGTCGCCTTGGTTTGGGGCTTTCCGGTTTGCAACAGGCAGTATCGCTGTTTGTTGTCGGCCCCAGCCCAAGCCCGAGTCACTCTCAGAAGTTGCAACGCGGAGGCTGTGTTGAACTCCCAAATTCGAGCCGGGGGATGGGAAGTTCAGTACATAACACCCACAAAACCTCTGTGTTGGGGTTTTTTGTGTTTTTTGTGTGCGCATTTTCTACCTTCCACTTCAAAAACGACCTTTCGAAAATGCCACCCGCCAGGATCAAAAAGCGTACACAAAAAACACAAAAATACCTCGCCCTGATTTTTGTGATTTTTGTGTACGTGTTTTGGACCTTCGGCTCGAAAAACGACCTTTCGGAAATGCTCCCAGAAGTTTCAAAACGTGTACGCAAAAAGCGCAAAAATCAGGGCGAGGTATTTTTGCGCTTTTTGCGCACGCAGTTCCCGCCTCTCATCTGAAACACCACCACAAAGGCGTTCTTTCAAAGGAGCGAAAGACGACACTCGCCGAACAAACACAAACGCGACACGTATTGATCCGTCCGCCCCCGCGAAAAGCACCTTTACCAAACGCATGAACAACACCCCATCCGACAACTGACAATTCCACGTCCTAAAACTTCACGCAAATCTTCCCGAAGTGCGAGCCGCTTTCCATATACTTCAAGGCTTCCTTGACTTCGTCGAACCCAAAGACTTTATCGACCGTCGGTCGCAGTTCATGGGTCGCGATGGCCTTGTTCATGTCCTCGAACATCTGCCGCGAGCCGACGTAAATTCCCTGGACGCGGACATTCTTCATGAGGATGGGGAGCGGGTTGAACTCGGCACCGGCCCCACTGAGAATTCCGATGAGGGCGATGTGTCCGCCAAGTCGAACGGCCTTGAGCGACTTGGACAATGTCCCCGCTCCGCCCACTTCGACGACGTGATCGACGCCGACTTTGTCAGTGATGTTGCGAATCGTTTTGTCCCACTCGGGATCGGATTTATAGTTGATGAGTTCGGACGCTCCCAACTCCTTGACCTTTGCGAGTTTTTTGTCACTGCTCGACGTCGCGAAAATCTTCGCCCCACAAATCTTCGCTAACTGAACGGCGAACAACGAAACGCCTCCGGTTCCGAGTGTCAACACAGTGTCACCAGCCTTGACGTCACCCGACACAACCAACGCATGCCAGGCCGTTACCGCGGCACACGGAAGCGTTGCGGCTTCTTCGTCGCTCAGATGATCCGGAACCCGAACGACTCCCTCTTCGGACAAGACGACTTGTTCGGCGAGCATCCCCGGACCGCCGCCACCGAGCGCAGACTTGGATTTAATCTCGTCGATCGGCCCGTCGACCCACTTTGGCATGAAGATTCCGGCCACCCGTTCGCCGACGTTCACTCGCGTAACGCCTTCTCCGACGGCGACGACTTCCCCTACTCCGTCCGAAAACGGCGTAAATGGAAGTTGTAATCGCGGATTATACATCCCCTTCACGACGAGCAAGTCGCGATAATTCAAGGAGCAGACCTTGACCTGGATGACGACTTGACCGTGTCCCGGTTGTGGTTCGGCGCGGTCGACCGTGGCGAGGGAATCGATCCCCCACTCGTTTTGTAATTCGATGGCTTTCATGGCAGTCTCGTCTTTCTGTGGGAACAACCGTTCTCCCGCCAGTTTAACTGGATCGAGACCGAGCGGAAATGTGAATGCGAAAAGAGAAGAGAAAGCCGCAGGCACTTTGGGACGCGAAATGTAAGATTGTCCAAAATCGGAGGCATTAGCGGCCCGCTTGTACTCGGATCAGAAACCCAAAATCCAAAGAACACACAGACATGGAAACAACACCGAACGGAGCGAACGATATGAGCATCAAAACACATCTCGTGAAGGATCGGCGCGCGGTCCACTACGAAACATTGGACGAACTACTCGCGGACGCGGAAGGGCTCGTGCGAGGAGAAGTCCGAACGGTCGGCAACTGGTCGTTGGCCCAAATTCTCGATCACCTGACCAAGCTAATGGTCGGTTCGATCGACGGATTCCAATCGTCGTTGCCGTGGCCCGTTCGGATGGTTGCGAAGTTTTTCTTCAAGAAACGGTTCTTGAAGAAGGGCGTTCCGCCTGGATTCAAAATCCCTGCCAACGCAAAAGACGTTTTGCCCGAGGAACGGCCCGTGCCCGAAGCCATCGAAGCCTTCCGCCGTGCGATTCGGCGGCTCCAACAAGAAGACAAACGAGCCCACCATCCGGTTTTCGGAAAGATGTCAAAGGACGAGTGGACGCAACTCCACCTTCGTCATGCTGAGTTGCACTTGAGCTTTGTGTTTCCGGCGGCGGACTCGTCGGGAGCGATCGCTTGAGTTTTTTCAAACGCTTCAATGACGCCTTGGCTTCTTCGGTCAACATCGCTCCATCCGCTCCTTTGGCCAATTCTTCAAAGAGTTGGATCGCGGCCGGCGTGCGGATGTATTCGAGGGCTTCGAGGGCTCGGTATTGTTGGAGCAGCTCTGGCGAATTGGCGATTTGGAGTTGACCAAGCAACTTTTCGATCCGAAGCCGAGCTTCCAGAGATGGCGGATTCTTCAAAGCATCTTGGAGCATGGACTTGGAGACCTGGACGTTTTTCTTGAGATTCGTCGTAGCCCGCAAACGGACCTTGAAATTGTCGCTACTGAGTTGATCTATCCACTTCTTCAATTTCTTGCGATCCGGTTTTGCGATCGGTCGCAGCTTAGTCTTGAGAAACGCCACGCTTTCCTTCGGCGCTTTCGTCATCTCTCCAATGGCTTTGAATGCCAACGCAGCATCTTTGCTCGCGAGGTCTTTCCAAAGCTCGTTCATGCCTTTGTTGGCGAGGGGAGATCGTTTGTCGGTTTTGGCTTTAGTCTTTTCGCCAGCTTGCATTAGCCCTGCCCACAACAATCCCACACAACACAGCGAGAAAAGGAGCCAATTTGGGCGAATCCAGGAAGTTGTTGTCATGGGGACTCTCTTACGTGATTGGGGGTTACTTCTAACGCTAATATCCGAGAACGATTTTCCAAAAGTACTCGATTGCCTCACGGTTGTCAGCAGCAAGTTGCTCCCGAAGGATTTCACGGAAGTTTTCTTCACGCGAATCGAGCGTGAGGAGATACCAAACTCTCGGATTATGAATGGGTTAATTCGTAGACTGCATGGAGTTTCTGGTTGACACGGAACTCTATGCCCCGTACCGTATTATTGCTAATCTTTCATGTTCCGGATTGCCGCCCTTGATTGCGAGCCATAGCCTTCCTCTTGAACTGGCTTTCTGCGAGCTTGTCGCGCGGCGATTCTAAGGAGACCAAATCCGATGTTGAATTTCTTGAGTTCGCGGCGTTTCCACGATTGTGATGGCGCCACCCGCCGAGATTTCCTCAAAGTTGGCGCCCTCGGCGCCACCGGCCTGACATTGCCCGCGTTGCTCCAAGCCCGAGCCCAAGCCGCTGCCCAAAATCGCCCCACCCGAAACACCTCGATCGTCTGGCTGTGGCTTGGTGGTGGTCCGACTCACGTCGAAACGTTTGACCCCAAAATGACGGCCCCGGCGGAATTCCGCAGCACCGTCGGAGCGGTCCAGACGAGTGTGACGGGAGTCCAAATCGGTGGAGTCTTCCCCAAAGTTGCTCGTGTAGCCGACAAGGCCGCCTTCGTCCGCTCGTTTGCCCACACTAATTCCGGGCACGGCGGGGGCACTCATTGGGTGATGACCGGTTACAATTTCGCCCAAGCCGATAATGGTGGCGGACAAAGCCACCCCGCTCTGGGATCCATTCTCTGTCGCTACCGAGGTGCCAGTAACCAGCAAACTGGGTTGCCCACGTACGTTCGAATGAACGGCATTCGGGGAGACGGCCCGGCCTGGTTGGGTTCGGCTTATGCACCCTTCGACGTGGCCGGCAACGCCCGCCAGAACATGAACGTCCGTGTATCGATGGACCGCCTCAACGACCGACAAGGTCTCCTGGATACGTTCGACACGATCGACCGAAACGTGGATCGAAGCGGTTTAATGGCTGGCCTCGACAGCTTCGAAACTCAGGCCTTCGAGCTGCTCAAGGGTGATGCCCGAAATGCCTTTGACGTGAGCCGCGAAGACCCACGCACCCGAGACACTTACGGCAGCGACCGGCTCGCCCAGCAGATGTTGCTGGCCCGAAGGTTGTGCGAGTCGGGCGTTGGATTCGTGACCATCCAATATGGTGGTTGGGACATGCACGGGCGAGTCGAGCGAGGGATGAAACAACGTGGGCCGATTGTCGACCACGCCGTTGCGACGTTCGTCGAAGACGTTGCCCAGCGCGGCCTGGAGAACGACATTTTGCTCGTCGTGACGGGTGAATTCGGACGAACTCCGCGAATCAACCGCAACGCCGGTCGTGACCATTGGGCTCCGCTTTCGACTCTCGCTCTCTTTGGTGGCGGACTCCGCATGGGTCAAACTATCGGCGAATCAACGGCCCGGGCCGAACGACCTGCGAGAGACCGCGTTTCTCCCCAAGACCTCATGGCGACCGTCTTCCACGTTCTCGGCATTCCGCAGGACATCCAATACCATGACCAAACAGGTCGTCCAAAGTCGATGATCAGCGGCGGTCGGGTGGTGCCTGGCCTCATGTAAGTTCTCAATGTTGGCGGTGATGACGAAAAAAAAGTATGCCCGAGAGGATAGCCTCTCGGGCATATTTTTTTTCGAAGTCGACTCCGTGGGGTGAAGAGAGTTGCGTTTCGCTCCGCGAAAAGTCAAAAAAACAAGGAACGTTTCGCGGAGCGAAAAGCAACTCTCCCAAATATTACTCCCTCACTTTCCGGCGATTTCCCGCAGCGCCTCTTGAGTGGCCACAATCGTTTGGTCGATCAACGCCTCATCGTGCAGCACCGATTGGAAGGCCGCCTCGAACTGGCTACAAGGCAGATAAATTCCCCGGTCCATCATGGCCCAGAAAAATTTGCCGAATCGCTCTGTATTGCTCTGTTTCGCGACGTCGTAATCCGTCACGGGATTGTCGTTGAAAAACAGAGTCCACATGCTTCCCACGCGGGCGAACTGGAAGGGCAATCCACTCGCCTTCGCCGCCGCCACGATGCCCTCCTCGAGGCGAGCCCCGAGAGCATCGAGCCGTTCGTAAGGTGGGTCGTCGCGGAGCTGTTTTAGCGTCGCGAGGCCGGCAGCCATCGCGAGAGGATTTCCGGAAAGTGTACCGGCCTGGAAGACGGGACCAGCAGGCATGACCGTTTGCATGACGTCTTTGCGGCCGCCATACGCGCCGACAGGTAAACCGCCTCCGACGATTTTTCCAAGGATCGTCACGTCCGGCTGTTGGTCAAACAATTCTTGGGCGCCACCAAACGCCAAACGAAAGCCCGTCATGACCTCATCAAAAATCAACAGCGCGCCGTATTGATGTGTCAGTCGGCGGAGTTCCGACAGGAATTCTTTGGTGGGCACAACGAGCCCCATGTTTCCGACGACCGGTTCGTGAGCAACACCTGCGATCTTGTCGCCGTGAGCCGCGAAGGCGTCCGCGAGTCCTTGCGTGTCGTTGTACTTCAGCACGAGCGTGTCTTTAGTCGCTTGGGCCGGAACGCCGGGACTGGTGGGGACGCCCAGAGTCGTGGCGCTCGATCCTGCCGAAACCAAGAGGCCATCGACGTGGCCGTGATAGCATCCGGCGAATTTGATGATGATGTCTCGACCGGTATATCCTCTCGCGAGACGGATGGCGCTCATGGCCCCTTCGGTTCCCGAGTTGACCATCCGGACCATCTCGATCGAGGGTACTGCTTGGATGATGACTTCGGCGATCTCCGTTTCGATCTCCGTCGGAGCCCCGTAACTGGTGCCCTTTCGAATCGCCTCCTCGAGGGCCTTCATTACGATCGGGTTGGCGTGCCCAAGGATCATCGGACCCCACGAACCGATGTAGTCGATGTATCGGTTCCCATCGATGTCATACAGGAACGGACCTTCGGCTCGTTCGATGAATAACGGATGGCCGCCGACCGCGCCGAAAGCACGCGCCGGACTGTTGACGCCTCCGGGGAGGACTTCGCAGGCCTTTTCGAATGCAGCTTTACTCTTTCCACGTTGCGGGGATTCGATGGTCATTGATATCGTGTTCCTTCTTTCTTCGGTGAGGGGTGTTGGGAGGGAAAGATTGTCCAAGGGGATGCGGATGCTAGTTGCGATTGTTGGTGTTTGGTCGTCGGAGAGGTTTTTAACCTGTATTCAAATCAATAAACAGGTTATCAACCTGCCCTACGGGCAAGCGAATACGGTCGCTATCCAACATCCACAAGACATGGGGATCATGACTTCGGTCCTTTTTGCAAAGCCCTGAGTTTATGATTCGCCATCAGATACCAGACACGGTCATCTCTCGAAGCTTCGACGCTCTTCTTGAGGTCTTCCCATGTCGTCTTCGCTTCCGGGAGTTTCTTTTCTTGTTCGCGGCGAAGTGCCAGAACGGCCATCTTCTCGTGTTCCGTGTTCCCTTTAAATTCGTCGGCTTTGTCGTCCACCTGGCGTTTCAGTCGATCCAGTTCGACCAGAGACTTGTCGATTTGCTTTTCGTATTTCTCCCCGACGAGCCCCCAGGCGTGTTTGTCCTTGAGGTTCTCGTAATCTCCTGCGAGCGTGTTCCAATCGACTTTCTGTTCGCTAAGCTTTGCCCAACGCCGCTTGGCCTCTTTCAAATTTCCGAGGTCTTCGGCATCTAAAGCGAACCGGGCTTCGCGTTCGCCGGCATCGTCGGGCTTGAAGTTCTTTCGCCGGGAGTACATCGAATCTTCGAACCACCGCAAGAGGGCCGTGTTGACGTACTGCCGCAATTCGCCCGCGAGCTTGCTCTCTTCCTCCTTATAATAGTACCGAAACGACGCAAGCGGGCCACGCAGGGCGTTTGCGTACTCTTCGTTGTTGACCAATCGTTGCGTTTCCTGGTGGAGCGAGTCCAATGTCGGTGGAGCGAGAAATACGTAGTAAAACAGAAATCCGAAAGCCAAGACCATCAACCCGACTCCGGTCCCGACGAACCATCCCTTTTGATAGAACGGAGGGCGTTTGCGTTTTTTGCGTTTCCGCCGCATCAACGCCCGGGCCGCTTCCCTGTCTTCATCCTCGATCTCCGTCTTTTGCTTCTTGCGATCGACTCGGCGGGCGTTCGCTCGGTCGACTCCGGCACTCTGTTGGGCCTCCACCTTTTGCTGGATTTCCAGCAACATCTGGCCGACCATCGAAGCACTGAACGGACGATTCTCGGGGGTCTTCTCGAGCAGTTGAACGATCAACGTGTCGAACCAAACGGGTAGGTCCATGACGTATCGAGAAGGCCGTTGCGGCTGCTCCCGGACATGCTTGAGGAACATGTCCATCGTCGATTCGGCCTCGAATGGTTTTTGACCGGTGATCAGTTCATAAAACATGACCCCGAGGGAATACAGATCAGACTTGTGCGTGATTCCCTTCTCGCCACGGCACTGCTCGGGTGACATGTACGAAGCGGTGCCGACCGTGCAGTTCGTATTGGTCAACGCAAGGGACGCATCGAGGTCCTTGGCGATTCCGAAGTCAGTCAGTTTGACTGTCCGATCAGACAACAGCATGACGTTAGAAGGTTTCAGGTCTCGATGGACGATGCCCATGTCGTGGGCGTGTTGGAGCGCCTCACACAATTGACGCCCCAAATCGACGAGTTCTTCCCACGACATTCGCTCGCGCCGATGGAGGACGTCTTCGAGCGTTTCGCCTTCGACAAATTCCATGGCATAGAATGGGACGTACGTATCTTCGCCGACTTTATACTTCCCCGTAGCCATGAGGCGGACGATGTTTGGGTGGCGCAGCTGCTTGAGGATCTCGAACTCACGCTCGAACCGTTGGATGGCCGACTCTTTATTAGCTACGTTGGGTGTAATGATCTTTATGGCGACGCGCGTGGCCGTCGTTTTGTAGCGGGCTCGGTACACCGTACCCATATTACCGCTACCAATTTCTTTTTCGATCACGAAAGGCCCAAGCTTCGTACCGGCTTTGAGCATGACGCACCTTGACAAAACGGGACCTGTGCTGTCTTGGATCCCCCACCCGGAGAAGGAATCCGCAACCGAAATGGTATTGTACTACTATTGTACATCCTTGACGCAACGGATCACAAATCCCCGAGCCTCCGCTCGCATTTTCTTGTCCGTTCTCTGAGACTGTGTTGTCGGAACTTTGGTTTTGTCGCAAGCCGGAAGTGCAAGTTTTGCGAAGGCTCCGGATGGATGAATATGAGTCGTATTTGGGAAAGTTGCTTTTCGCTCTGCGAAAAGCAACTTCCCAATCAACACCCGAACACGACAATTGTTTATCCCTCTACCCGAACAGAAGGCGACACCCCAAAATCCGACTCTTTTTGTTCCGACTGTCCGAGCGGTACTAAATTGCAGCCGCGCGGCATAAGCCCATGGGAAAAGACA
>CAYYUU010000260.1:0-8580 GCA_964474955.1 uncultured Alcaligenaceae bacterium
CTTCGAGCAGTTCTTGCGTAATCTCGGCGTCTGGGATCCCGACGGATTGATCGAGGGCCTTCCGGCCCTTCTCCAGAGCTTTGAGGGTTGCCGACCTATCTTTGTCCACGCAAACTATCTTTCCCCCGATGCCTCTTTTCCTCAAGAATCGACGGTCGTGTATTGCCCGCGAACGCACGATGCGTTCGGCCATCCGCCGCATCCATTTCAAGCAGTCCTCGACAAAGGTGTTCGCGTGGCCATTGGGACGGATGGCCTCAGCTCAAACCCGGACCTGAGCATATTGGAGGAAATCCGCTACCTCCGTCGCCGATATCCTGAATTGCCCGGCGAAATCCTTCTCCGCATGGCCACACTTTCCGGCGCGGAAGCCCTCGGATGGAGCGAAGAATGCGGAAGTCTATCGGTCGGAAAATCGGCTGATTTGGTCGTCCTGCCTATCTCGACGGACACTGTGGTTGATCCTCATGATCTCATTCTGAGTTCCACTGCTGGGGTCGAAAGAACCCTGTTTCAAGGCAGAAAGGTTAAGTGTTGAGTGTTGAGAGTTGAGAGACAGTCTTCTTCCCTGGCCATTCTGGCTTCGTTGAGCTTGGTCTTCGGCCAAAAAACAACAACCTTCAACCCTCACCCCTCAACTCTCACCCCTCAACACTCAACCTTTCCATCGTCCCAAATTTGACACAGAAGCGCCCGTGACCTAGGTATTGGAAGAGACTTTTGAGCCACACCGGTTCAGAACCAACCCCAATGATAGTTCGTCGAATTCGGCGGGAAGGATAATTTCCTGCCAGGTTTGGCGAAGAGAATATTGTGTCGCAGCGTGGAAAGTACTCGCCGCGTTTCGGATGGCCTTCGGTCCCTCTCCGCTAAATGCGGAGGTCCTGCCTCGGGTCAACGATCCCATTACACCTTTAACATTTCATGGTGGAGATGGCCGTGCGAAAGCTCCTTGTAGCCAGCCAAAAAAGTGGCGTCGGCAAGACAACAACGGCAATTAACTTGGCGGCTGTCACAGCCACGAACGGTTCTCGCGTCCTGTTGGTCGACGTCGACCCGGTCGGAACCGTGAGCATGGCCTTGGACTTGCTGAGCCACCAAGACCGCCAACCACTCCGAAACTTCGGCTTGGACATTCGCGGCGACGTCTGTTGTGACGTCATCCCAAACTTGGACGTCATATCACCGTATGACGAAGGAATTGGTTCGGACGCCGACATGCAGAAACTTCTGGATTTGCTCGGGTCCGATGCCGTCAAGAAACGCTATCAATGTGTCGTCCTGAACGCTCCGCCGTTCATCGGCGAACGCCCCGAAGCTCTCCTGAAGTGTTGCGACGAATTCATTCTCGTGATCCGCGCCGAATCCGTCGCCTTCCGGACGCTTCCGCTATTCTTGGACATGCTCAAGACGATCGATCAAGAGGACGACATCGGCCTGCGCGGGATCTTGTTGACGTTGCCCGAACAAGGTCGTTGGGAAACCGACTTGCGGCGTTATCTTGGCAATAAAGCCCTCGCCCAAACGATTCCCAACGATCCGGAAGTCCCACGCTATGAATCCCAAGGGGTCGCGATTACGATCGGCAATCCAACATCCATCGCTGCTCGAGAGTTCTTGGCCCTCAGCGCCGATTTGGATTTGGCCAACGACGTACCGTTGACACGACCGACCTACCAAAAGCCGACGTACGCGGCGACGACTCCGGCGACGCAGACAACTCAGGCCCGTGTCCCGGCCATGACAAGTCCCGTGGCGCGAACTGGTCCGGGCGAGAACTTTGGCTCTGGCGGTTCCGCTCCCTCCGAGCCATTCGAAGGCATCAACCGACCTGCCGCTCGCCTCCGCTCACGAAACCAACCGCCCAACCGCACAACGACTTCTCGCCGAAACCGGAACGCCCTCCAGGCTCGACGCGAAAGCATGCTCCAACAGCAAGCCGAAGTCGTTCAACCCGCTCCAACGCCTCCCCAACAACCAGTAGCATCGACACCCAAGGCAGCTTTGCCGACTCACACACCCAAACCGACACCCACCCAAAGCCCCATCCGTCCCTGGCACATTTGGATCGGAGTCGGTCTTCTCGTCGGTATCGCGATGGGAGCCGTCCGATTGCCCGAACAGTTCTTACCCATCGGCGTTGGGCTTGCCACGGCTTGTGCGGTCGTGTTGGCGTTGAAGTTGAGTTCCGCAAGCGAATCCAAAAAGGCGACCCACGGGGCAGAGGACAGTGCCATTCCGTTTGCCGAAGAGGTCCCCGTCGCCGACGGACAATTCGCCGATGGCCACTGGCATCCCCATCGATAAGACTTCGATGGCACTGAAAATCCGTTCGACATTCTTCGAAGGACAGGTTCCACAACCTGTCCTTGTTCGTTTTGGGCAGGTTTCGGAACGAGTAAGAACTGCTTGTTCGTTTCGTAGGTCCACGCGTGCCGGGTAGGCCCTCGAACACCGCACATCGCGATCCCAATTCTTCACGGCAACAAAGTTCTCCCTTTCGACCTTTCGATTTTCGCGAATTATCTTCTTGCACGCCGCCAAGGACAAAAATACGTTGGAGCGATGGTTTTCGAATTGCCCAACCAACGAATCTCAAAACCCAACGACCAGCCCCAACAACATAGAGGATACGCGATGCCCAGTGGACAACGGCGACTCTCCCGGCTTACCTTTTTGGCGTTGCTGCTTGGAGCCTTGGCCGCTTCGCTTTGGTACTCTCCATCCGCACTTGGGGCCCGAAAGAAAAAGCAGAAGCCGAACTTCATCGTGATCTTTTGTGACGACATGGGCTATGGCGACCTCGGGTGCTTCGGCTCGAAGAAACATCGCACCCCAAACATCGACAAGATGGCCAAGGAGGGAATGCGATTCACGAGTTTCTACTCGACGAGCGGCGTCTGCACGCCCTCGCGTTCGAGTCTGATGACGGGGTGTTATCCGCGCCGCGTCAACATGCACGTCAACGAAACCGGACGCCAGGTCTTGTTTCCCGGCAACTCTCGAGGTCTGCACCCGAACGAAGTGACGATCGCGGAACTCCTCAAGGGGCTCGGATATGCGACCGGAATCATCGGCAAGTGGCACCTCGGTGACCAAAAGAAATTCCTCCCCACGCGCCACGGCTTCGACTCCTATTTCGGCATCCCTTACAGCAACGACATGGGATTCCACCCGTATCCGAAAAACAAGTATCCGCCGCTCCCATTGATGCGAAACGAAAAAGTTATTGAGGCCGAACCGGACCAACGGCTCTTGACGAAACGCTACACCGAAGAAGCCATCCAGTTCATCAAGAAGAACAAAGACAACCCGTTCTTTCTATACTTGCCGCACTCCATGCCGCACAACCCCGTTTACGCCAGCAAGAAGTTTGCAGGGAAATCGAAGAACGGCAAGTACGGCGACGCCATCGAGGAAATCGATTGGTCGACGGGCCAAATCCTTCGCACGCTCAAACGACTCGGACTCGACGAGAACACCATCGTCCTGATCACGTCGGACAACGGAGCCTCGCACCGCTTCGGCGGCAGCAACGCTCCGCTCCGAGGATTCAAAGCGAGCACGTGGGAAGGAGGAATGCGAGTCCCGATGGTTGTCCGCTGGCCCGGTCACGTTCCCAAAGGCAAATCGACCGACGCCGTGACCAGCACGATGGACGTCCTCCCAACGTTCGTCAAACTCGCGGGCGGCACACCACCGAAAGGCCGCACCATCGACGGACACGACATCCGAGACTTGTTGTTTGGAAAGGACGGCGCGAAATCTCCGTACGAAGCCTTCTACTGTTACCAACGCGGTAAACTCGACGCGGTTCGAAGTGGTCCCTGGAAGTTTTACGTTTCGCGGACAATCGGACGAGGAAAGAAGGCCCGCAAACTTCCGATACAATTATTCAACCTCCACAAAGACATCAGCGAAACGAACAACGTGGCCGCCAAGTTCCCGGAGGTCGTCGGACGGTTGAAAGGATATTTGGAGAAGGCCCGCAAGGAACTCGGAGACGGCGAGCGCAAGGGCAACGGCCAACGGCCCGCGGGTTCCGTCAAGAATCCCACAACGCTGACGAATCGCCCGAAGGCGAAGAAGACGACGAGTCGGTTGCGAAGGGCAGGGAATATACGATTCCCGACACGCAGCCCGTCGAACGCGAAATCAATGACTGTCCATTTTCTGGATGATTTTAGACGACGGCCCACCAAGAAAGAGGGAACAGAGACTAGGGAATAGAAAGAGAACGGTGGGCCATCTACGAAAGACAAAACCGACAGCAATACATTTCACGTTTCACGTTTCAAGGATTCTTCGTCTCTGATCCGAACCGCCCTCTCCCACAACGCGGCACGAACAACTTTGTAGTCTGTGAGCAAAACACGATGTCTGACGAACACATCACTTCGGGATCTCCGTCGCCCTCCGACGAGCAATATGCGGAGTTCCCACCGCACTCCCGACCACCCCATCCCCACGTCGATTCGGCCCACTCGACCGACCCGTACGAACTTACCGAGGACGCGATCCAGGATCCGCCGGTGAGCTTTAGTCAGACTTTGAAATACATTGGTCCGGGATTAATCCTGACGGCCAGCATCGTGGGCACGGGCGAATTGATTGCCACGACGAACCTAGGGGCCAAGGCTGGGTTTGCGTTGTTGTGGCTCGTGATTCTGAGTTGCTTCATCAAGGTGTTCGTCCAGATCGAACTTGGGCGAAGTGCGATTTCGTCGGGCGACACAACACTGACGAGTTTCCAACGAATCCCGAAAATTGGAGACGCACTGTGCTGGTGGTGGTTTGTGATGATGTTTCTCAGCCAGTTCCAGATCGGTGCAATGATCGGCGGGACGGCCCAGGCTCTGAACCTCGCCATGCCGTGGGGGGCCGACGTATTCCAGTCAATCAATCCCAATGTCAGCCAGGAAGCCGCAGATAAAGGTGCCGAAATCTTTTGGGCCGTCGTCGTCACGTTCGTGAGTATCTACCTGTTGATCCAGGGCCGCTACCACGCCGTCGAGCGGACAAGCACGATCCTCGTGGCTCTGTTCACGCTGCTCACGATAGCGTGTATGGTCTTGTTGCCATTCATTTCGACAAACATCGTCCCCCAACCCGCTCCGGAAGGACAACCGGAGTCTGGAGGAGTTTGGATTGCTGCTTTTGCGATGATCGGGATCACCGGCGTTGGTGCGTCGGAGTTGATTTCGTATCCGTATTGGTGTCTCGAAAAACGCTATGCCCGATTCATCGGTCCGCACGAAAACACCGATACTTGGCTCGCTCGGGCGAAAGGTTGGTTGCATGTCATGCACGCCGACGCATGGTTGAGCATGATCGTCTACACCCTCGCCACGATCGCGTTCTACGTTCTCGGGGCAGCGGTGTTGTACAAGTATACCGACGGCCGCGGACTCTCGTCTGGCAGCACTGGTCAACTCTTGAAGGAACTCGCCAAGATGTACGAGCCCGTACTCGGGGCGAAGGGGTCGATCTGGTTCATCATGATCGGCGGGTTCATCGTTTTGTATTCGACGCTCTACGCGGCGACGGCTGGGAACTGCCGCGTCACGACCGATTTCTTGCGGGTCCAGGGTTTGATTCCGTTCTCGCCCCAGGATTATCGAATTCGGTGGATTCGATTGCTCTCGGCGTGGTTTCCGTTGTTGGCGTTGGGGCTGTACTTGTTCCTGCAAAATCCGGTCTTCATGGTCGTGATCGGAGGTGTCGCTCAGGCACTCACGTTGCCAATGATCGCCGCGGTGGCGATTTACCTGCGGTGGAACGTGACAGACAAACGCCTCGTCCTTCGAGGCGTGTGGGATGTGTTGTTGTGGATTTCGTTGATCGCGTTTACGATCGCTGCCGGGTATGGGCTCTGGACCCAGAGGACGAAGGTGCAGGAATTGTTGGGCGGTTAGATGAGAGCGGGTGTTGGGAATGGACTCGTGGTCGAATCGTCGTGATGTTTTTCAATCTCCTATAAGCCTGAAGCGTGAGCGAAGGACAAAGCGATCCCTCGCTTACGTTTCGGGGTTGTGTCAGAACAATCCCCTATTCCTCGGTCATCGAATCCTTCGACCTGCCGACCCAACCTTTCTGGTGGAAGTACCAAAGCATGGCAACGCCAATGCCACCCATTACGATCCAAATCAAAGGGTACGTCCACCAAACTTCCAACTCGGGCATGTGTTTGAAGTTCATCCCGTAAACACCGGCGATGAACGTAAGTGGAATGAAGATCGTCGCCACGATGGTCAAGACCTTCATGACTTCGTTGGTGCGATTGGCCAACGACGAGAGATAGATGTTCGTCAGCCCCGAGACCGTCTCGCGGTACATCTCGATCACCTCGGACGTCTGGGCGCAGTGGTCGTGCGTATCCCGAAGAAAGACTCGGACGTTGGCGTCGATTAAAATTTCTTCGTCGCGAGCGAGGCGGTTGGCAACTTCCCGTTGGGGCCAGATAGCCCGGCGTAAGTTCGAGAGTTGGTTCTTGACCTTGGCCAGTTGTCGTAAGTGCTCCGGTCTCGGGCGTTGAAGAATCAACTCTTCGAGTTCGGAAAGGTAATCACCGATTCGTTCCAACACCGGATAGTATTCGTCGACGATCGTGTCAAAGATGGCGTAGGCGATGTAGTCCGTTCCTTCGTTTCGGATGCGACCTTTGCCGACCCGAATTCGGCGGCGGACAGGATCGAGGACATCGCCGTATCGCTCCTGGACCGTCAACACGTAGTGTTGGCCCAAGACGATGCTCACTTGCTCGGCGTCGATCTCCCGATCCGCGTCGAACCGGACCATTTTGACAATTAGCTGGATGTGGTCTTCGTAGCTTTCGACCTTCGGTCGCTGGGGAACGTTTACGATGTCTTCGAGCACCAACGGATGTAACGAGAACCGCTTGCCAATCTTGCGAATGATTTCCTGGTCCCCGAATCCCTGGACGTCGATCCAACTTATCGCGTCTGGGCTCGTGTCGATTTGGATGGCATCGACGTCGGTGATGTCCTCTTCCCGCAGCACACCGGGAGTGAAGTACATCGCCCGGATGATCGGCTTCGGCGCCCCTTCCGGAATGAACAATGTCCCCGGAGGAGCCCCAACTTCCTGTAGCTTGTAAAACATGGATGGCCTTTCCAAGTGTAACGAGGCAAGTACTTTCGCAGTGGGGAGGCGGAACATCAAGCGGCGTCATTGTGTTAGTATTCCGGTGGGTGTCGCTTTCGCGATCACGAGCAACAAACAAACTTTTCGCGAGAAGTTCTGGCCCTTACGCAACGAAAAAGGCGAGGTGTCCAGAACACCTCGCCTTTTTCGAGTAATCGTAAATCGGGCTTGGGACCGATGCCTTAGAACTTCGGCTTCGAATCCATCGTTTGCAATTTTGTTGTTTGGGTTTGGTCGAGTTCGACCTGTGTCTTCGAGCCCGCAATCTTCACAGTGACCGAGCCACCCAAATCGACTTGCATGCTGGAGGAGTCGATGCGTCCCTTCTTGAGGTCGTAGGTGATCGTCCCCTCGGTCTTTTTGGTCTCGAGTTTGGCGTCCGTGATTTCAAAAGGCAAGCCACCAGCTTGGTCCGAATCGGGCTTTGTGTAGGTCAGGTTGGTTTTGACACCAATCTCCACTTTGCCGTCCTTGGGTGCTTTGAGTGTATACGTGTTCTTCGTTGTGTAGGTCCCAATCGGACCCATGTTGAGCTTGATCGGCTCTGGAGACCAGGGTTTCCCCCCAACTGTGGCCGTTCCGTCCTTGGGGTAGAAGCCCACGATCGGGTTGGCCATTTGCTTGACGGCTTCGTCGGAGAGGATTTTCTGCAGCAGCGGCTTCATCGACGCGTTGACGGCGCCGAGATCGTTGATGAGTTTATCTTGCCCTTCGACTTTCGTCACGGCACCTGTTTTGGTGTTGATTTTCAAGGTGAACTTGGCGCCTTCGAGAGCCTTGAAGAAGTCGGTCATCGGGTTCTTACTGTCGGTCTTGCCAGTCTGGTAGCTAATCTTGTTGCTCCCGATGTCGATGTCCATCTTGAGGGCTTCGATGGTTTGGGTCACGGTAGCGATGTCGCCTTCGACTTTCTCGGTAGTCCACTTGAAGTGGAACTCTTGCTCTTGTTTTTGAACGACTTGCATGTCGTTGACTTTCATCTTTTGGATCGTGGTCGTTTCGAGCTTTTGGTAGAACGATTTGCCTGCCTCGAAGCCAAGCTTGAATTTGACTTCTTCGCCCTTCTTTCCACCGCCCTGGACCGGGGCTACGCTCAGGATGGTTCCAAGACCAACCAGGACCACCACCGGTATTAACCAACGCCATCGATTCATGAGAGTCTACCTCCCGGGCAATCCCCGGCAAAATTTTCAAAAAATGGTTTACTTGAGTGCTAGAACTTTTTCTTTTTATAACCACACAGGCTGGAAGCAAGGGGAAACCGAAAAACTCGTGGATGCAAAGTAGTAGGCACACGGGGAATACGAAATAAATGAGTGTCCGGTTTTCAAAGTCCCTCGCCCCGCTTGCGGGGAGAGGGACAAGAAAGATAACACTGTGGGTGAGGGGTCTTGCGTGGGACTCGCCAACCTCGGA
>CAYYUU010000261.1:0-8576 GCA_964474955.1 uncultured Alcaligenaceae bacterium
GTCGTCTTATTTTCTATAATCCCCGACTTCGGGTGCATCCGGATTCACTCCGGGACCGAAGTACCGCAGTATAACAAGATTCTCACTCCCGGTGTTCTTGTAAGTGACACCTTCGGTGGCGGCTTCGTGGCTCACGAAGTACTCGTCCTCGGGGATGTCTTCAAACCGAAGCATCGCCGGAGTTTGGATCGGATGTTCGCCGATGAATCCACTACCTTGGACCGCGATCAGGCCATACGCCCCGTTGTCCTTAATGGTGATTTCCTGGTCGGGGTGGACGATTAGCTCCTTGGCCGAGAAGAGTTGTTCGCCGTCGATCGTGCCATACACGATCCATTTGTCGACGTAGCAGCCTTCGTCTTCGTTCTGGACAATTGGCTCCAGGTAATGGCTGTCCTTGAATTTGGGGTTGACGTTCTTTTCCCAATCGAGAGCCTCTATCAAGTGATCGAGATCCTTGTGTTTGCTCTTGGGAAAATCTTTGAGCAAAAGCTCTTTCGGAACGTAGCGACCTTCGACCATCGATTGATACATGGCAAAAACGTCGGATCCCCACTGGGGTTCGTATGTAACCAGAGATCCAGGTGCGTGTAGGACGCAAGGCGGAACGAGCCATCCGGTGCCAGGTTTTAACCGATAGGCCTTGCTAAAATCGAGGATTCCGTTATCACCCTCATCCCACCGTGCGAGGCACGCCTTGATGTCTTCCTTTGTCGTTCCGGGCTCAAGCCCAAAAAACGTGTACGGAAAGTTGTTGTCGGTCTTGTTCAACTGCGGCGGAAAATAATACGACTCGGGTTTGCCTTCCTGGTTGTTGACGAGTTTGGCCTGTTGGTTGTTCTGGTGCATGTGGTGGGGGATCGGTCCCATGTTGTCGAAGAACTTGCTGTAAACCGGCCACCGGCCATACTCTTCGAAGATTGGTCCGAGCAAACGTTCTCCTTGTCCTTCGGCGGCGATGGCCTCGCGGAGGGTGAACTTCTTCTTGCCCTTGACCACGACGTGGCTCAAGCCCTCGTCCCACTCAGTTTCCGGTCCGTTCTCCGCCCGAGTCGTCGACGCGAACCAACGTTCGTCAATGCCGCCTCGGTGCGCCCCGAACTTGTAAAGGTCGTCGGGATGGAGCTTCAGCCTGCGACCGGGCATCAAGAACGACCGGGGCACCCACGCCGGAGCGAGCCGTAAAATGCCCTTGCCATCGTTGATGGCTTTTTCGATAACACTGGCCTTTGTATTTTCTTTAGCGTGAAGTCCGTTCTTGGAAGTCGAACTGGTGGCCTTCTTCGTCTTGGTACTAGCGCCGCTTTTTTTCGCCATCCGGAAACTCTCCTGCTGTCTATCGTGTTGTTGAAAAAAATGTCGGTTTGCTGCCAGGTGCCAGGTGTTCGAGTCGCTCTGACACAGGGCGTTCCGCAAAAAAAGTCGAACCGGACTATAAAAGTTTAAAGAATATGCCCGGAACAACGAACCACTCTGCAAATGGTTTTGTCGGTTCGGTATAAGACTGTTGTTTATGTTCGCCACGTTTTGCCCTTTTTTCCTGAGGCCGAAAATGTCTCCCCAGTTTTTCCATAATCCCACCCAACGTCATCTGGTCTTGGCTTCGGCCAACGTCCCGAGGGCATTTGGACACCAGCGCTCGTTGCGAGAGAGAGGTTGGGAGACACACTTGGCCACTTCCGGCGGTGTCGCCCGTCACCTCGCCATGGAATGGAACCCCGAGTTGATCATCGTCGAGGACGGTCTGGAAGGAGAAAGCGGATGGTTGACGTGTGCCAAGTTGTCACTCGTCGAGTCGAGCCCGGAAGTTCTGTTCTTGTGCGACCGCGTCACTTCCGACGTCCGCAAGTGGGCGGAGTTCATCGGCGTTCACGCCGATGAACTCCAGGAAGACCTGGTCTCCCTCGTTTCGAGCTGGCCCCGACGCCTCGCGTACGTGTCCTGACGCCGCAAGATCATTCGAGTTCGAACTGACATTCAACCTCGACCGGGATGTTGCTGGGGAGTGAGCCCATACCCACAGCACTCCTGGTCCCCACGCCCGCTTCTTCGCCAAACACTTCCGCCATCAACTCCGAAAACCCATTGATGACCTGTGGATGGTCCTTGAAGTCTGCCGTGCAGTTGACCATTCCCAGCGTCTTCACGATCCGCTTGATCTTGTCCAACGTTCCAAGCTTGTCCCGCAACGTTGCGAGCATCGCGAGCCCCACGACGCGCGCTGCCTCTTTGCCTTGCTCAAGAGTCAGGTCATCTCCGACTCGTCCGCTCATCAGCGTCTTGTCGGGTTGAAGCGGACCATGCCCTGAAACGAAGAGCATGTTGCCAACCTGCAGGGCCGTGACGTACTTCGCCACCGGTTTGGGAGCCGGTGGGAGGGTGAGATTCAATTCTTGAATGCGGGCATCTGCTCCGGCAGCCATCGGTGATTCCTTTTCTTGCGTTGGTTGAACAATCGCCCCAAATTATTTGGGAGAGGAAAAATAGAGATTGCTAGTAGATCGCACAGTTAGTGTAGGGTCAAGGAGCCGATCCGGAAATGAAAAGAATTGCCGAAAAAGCTCTGTTCGCGTCAGCTTCCTCGGCCAACGGTTCCGCGAAGGCCCTCTGATTTCTCGATACAATAGTCAGAGCCATGTCCATCATGAGGAAGCATTATGACGACCAAAGCCGACCTCTATCAAGCCATCCTCGACGACCCCGACAACGACGAGTTGCGTCTCGTGTACGCTGATTGGTGTGACGAGAACGGAGAGTCCGAACGGGCCGAGTTCATCCGCATCCAACTCCAACTCGAAGACATGGGCGAGTACGACGACCAGTACTTTGACCTCAAGGCCAGAGAAGAGGAATTGCTCGTCGAATGTTCTCCACGATGGGAAGCGGAAATCCGAGAGCGGCTCGCCCAGATTGGAATTGATGACTCGGACTTGGAGTGTCATTTTCAGCGTGGGTTCGTGGAGTTCTTTACGCCTCAAGAGAATTGGTGGGATCGCTTGAAGGATGTGTGCCGGATCACGCCGGTCTGCTCGCCAAGTGTGGTGTGCAACAGTTCGGATGAATTGAAACGGTTGGTCAAAGGCCAAGACGTCATTCGGTTGCGCCGGCTTGCTGTTCGTGTGGGTCCGGGTGGAGCGGAGTGGCTTGGTAAACTATTGAAGTCGGATCAACTCGCCTGTTTGCGAACACTTGACCTTGGTAAGTGCGCTGTTGTCTCGGATTATATCTTTGCCTTGGCAAAGTCGCGGTATCTTACCCAGTTGCGGAGGCTCCATCTTTCCGACAGGACACTGGGAGACGAGGCCGTTGTCATCTTGGCGAAGTCTCAAAACTTTACAAAGTTGCGACACCTCGATCTTCGTTCTACTCACTTTGGTGATGCCGGATTCCATGGACTTGCAACATCGTCACGGCTCTTGCGGTTGCAGTTCCTTGCCGTTGCGAGCAACAAGATCACGTCGGGAGGAATGGAGGCCTTTTCCTCACCGAACGGCCCAGCCCAACTCCATGAACTTCACCTAGACTTCAACACGATTGGAGATCGTGGTGTCATCGCTTTGGTCAGTTCGCCTCGCGTTGCGATGCTTCGAAAGTTGTACGCAAGGCATGGGTGCGTTGACGTTGATGGGGCGGTAGCACTTGCAGAATCCGAACATCTCCGCCAGCTGCGGGATCTTTCCATCCCATCCAACAACATCGGCAACGAAGGAGCAACAGCGCTAGCGCGGAGCGAACAATTATCTCAACTGTCAATCCTCGATTTGAGTGACAACGGAATCGGAAACAAAGGTGCTCGCGCCTTCGCGAGAGCCTTGGGCGAGCACCTCCCGAAACTTCAGCAGCTATGTTTGATGGGCAATCCGATCTCAGGGAAAGCCGCCGCAGAACTCCGACGTGCGGCGGAAGGTCGTGGAGTCGAGGTGTATCTGGACGAAGACGGAGAGTAGCAGGCACACTCCGTGTGCCGTAACCAAGTAGTAGGCACACTCCGTGTGCCGTTGTCTTCGTCTTGATTTTGTTTTATTTTGGAGTGCGGAGGCTCGATGCCGCTTTGGTATTTTTCTTTTTGTTTTGTTCTGGTTTCAGGCGCCGTCGCGCTCACGCTCAAAATCCGGACAGCAATCAATTTTGCGTTCCCCGTGTGCCGTCTGCCTATCTTGGTCACGGCACACTCCGTGTGCCTACTACTTCGGTGACTCCTGGTCAACACGCAATCCCGCCGTGAACGCCGGAACCGTCTGAAACAGATCCCCGACGACCGGATACACGCGAGGCTGTGCCTGTCTCTGGTTGAGGGTCATGATAGGAGCCTCAGGATCTCGATTAAACGCGATGATCGTGGCCCGTGGTCCGATGTAGTTGAGGTGTTGCGGTGCCCCGCTGACACCGATGGCGAGAAGGAGCTGCGGGTTGACGTTGACTCCCGATTGTCCGATCTGACGATCGACCGGCAGCAGGTGCAGTTCCTCCGTCACCTTTCGCGACCCGCCGACAATCATTCCCCGCACGCCCAACTCTTCGAGCGTCTCGACCAGTGGAGCAATGACAGCATCGTAGCCATCCCGATTCCCTACACCGAACCCGACGTCCACGATGAAGTCGGCATCCGTAAGACGTACAACACCCGTCGAACGACGGACCTCTTCGAGCAACCGTTGGATGTCATCTCGCCCATAGAACTTTTCGAAATTCGGCTTCCACCTTTGGACCTGAGTGCGGACAGGTGGCGTTGGAGACATCACTCCCAATTGGGTGTCACTCGCGAGGGACACCCACCAAACCGAATCTCCCCCATTCGAAATCGCTTGCTGACCACGCACACTCCCTTCCAGACGAAGAGTCTCTACTACGAGGTCACTCTCCCGTCTATCGAGTTCAACCACACGAGTAAAGACCCTGTCTTTCGGAAGCCGAGCCGTCCCGAGAGCCGAGAAGGCCGTTTCGGTCCACGGTTCCCCGACGACCGCCCGGACGTTCGGAGTCTGGAGCGACCAACACTCCTGCAGAACTTGACTGCGAAGAGACATCGAGTCCGGGTTGTCGCACGGCACTAGGACGATGCTCGCTACGTTGAGCCCACCGAGGTCCGACACAACGGCTTGCGAGTGGGCCTCGTCGAGAGGAACGAGTACGAGCAACGCGACCGGCGTTCTCGTCACGAGCGATACGAACTGGGCCGCCTCAACGGTGGCCTTGGCCGTCGGCTCAAGGTGTCCCGATTCGTCCGTCGCGACCACAGCGAGTGTCCAGGGTTCCGACGAGGACTCGCGTGCGAAGCAAGGAACGGTCACGTCCTCTGCGGTCAACGATCCCTTGGCGAGGGTTCCGTTTCCAGTCCCCTGCCGTGAGGCATCGGCACTCAGGCCAACCGACTCAAGAAGGAGGTGGCTTGCCTCCAGGGGGAGCAGCCGTTCCGGCGTCTTCGAATCGCTCGTCGCAACGTCGTTACTCTGGAGGCTGAACCGGATCGAAACGGAGGGAGTGTCATGGGGCCAGGGAAGGATCTCGACGTTCTTTGCCAACCCACCGAGGTATCCCTCAATCGTGAATGGACGGAGCTGAGGTCCGTCAATGATCGTGACGGTCGCCGGAAGCGTTCGAGAATTTGCGACCTCATTGCCCACCAGCAGGACAGTTTCCTCGCTTTTGGTATGACGAACCGCAACCGTGCTCGCGTCGCCCTGGTACGGGGTTTCGAGAGCCTCACCGACCAAGACGGCGAGTGTCCCTTCTTCGCCGACAGCTCCCGACCCTCCACCCAGAACGAGGTCGAACGAATCTTCGTCCTTGAGCGAGTCGAGGAGCGCCGACGTGGCCAGGTCGAAAGCCACACCGTCATGAGGTGGAACGAGCAGCCGCACTCGATCCACTCCCAAACTCAACAACTCTCGGAGAGGCTGAACGGTTCGCTGAGGTCCGACGGCCATGACCTCGATTCGACACGGAACCTCCGCCTGGTCTCGCAGTCGCAGGGCCACTTCCAGGGCCATCCGGTCTTGTCCTCGAATGACCGAATAATCTCCCAGGATCATGCCATTAGTGACGACCGGTTGCGGCACACCTGGCACCGGAGGTTCGACGACCACAAGAATCGACGTCGGCTTGGTGATGGTACTCCGCGGAGGAGGTGTCACTTCGACCTCGCCAGCACGCTGGAACAGGAGACTCGCGGCCCGAACGGTCGGATCGTAAAGGCCCTTTTCGAGGGCTTTCAATTCTCGCTCGAAACGGTCCAGGCGACCTTGAGCTTCGACAAGACACCGGACGAAGGCACGACGTCCCACAGAGATCCCGCGTTCAAGGTCCTCGGAATCGTCTGCCTCCTGACGACGAGTGAGCCACCCATATCGGTACAACGTGCTGTCGGCAGCCGCCGTCCACGAGATCGCTTCGGAAAGGTAGAAGCAATCGGCCTGGAGGTTCGGATTCTGCCAGATCTGTTGGCCAAAGCGAGCCAACACCGTCTCTGCGAGGGACCGAACGCGAGCCTTGATCTTCTCGAGTTGTTTGAGCCCGTCGAGGACACCAACAAGGTCCTCGGCAGGCGGCTCCTTCGACCAACGAGGTGCGACGTCTCCTGCCAGGTCCTTCAAAAGGAAGAACCGTTGGATCTCGTTCGTCCCTTCGTAGATGTTCAGGACGCGTGCATCTCGCTTGCGTTTCTCGACCAGGTGTTCTTGCGTCTGCCCCGCGAGGCCATGGATACTTTCGGCGTCCTCGATGAGGTTGTGGAGCAACTCGCTCACCAACATCTTGGCGGCAGCAGATTCCATCCGTGCCGACCGAGTCTTCTTGTGTTCGAACCGCCCGATGATGTCCCACGACAGCGCCTCGGAGAGGAAACGAACCTCCTCCATCTTGTCGAGCCGCCAGGAGGTCGTAGCCTGTGACACATCGTTGTCCTTTGCGAACGTCCGAGACCAGTCTGTGATCGGTCCCATCTGGCACATCGAGGACATCGCAATCCCGGCGCGACCGACGTTCAACGTCTCCAGCGCGTTGACCTGTCCGCGCCCCTCCAGGCCGATGACATTTTCGCGAGGGACCCGGACACTCTGCAGGGACAACTCATTCGTCGGCGAGCCACACTGTCCCAGCTTCTCTTCGTCCTTGCCGACGACCAGTCCTTCGGCGTGGCGGTCCACAATGAACCCCGTAACACCCTCCTCGGTCTTGGCATAGAGGCACATGATGCCACAGACGCGACCATTCGTGATCCACATCTTGGCGCCATTGAGTTCCCAGTAGTCATACCAAAGGGCCCCATTGCGTTCGCGGAGTTGGGCAACGTCCGTGAAATGGACCTTCTCGGACCCCTTGAGGTAGTATCGTCGTTTCGCAGGGTCGTCGGTCTGATAGTCGTATTCGTCGAAGCAGATCGGACCTGCCTCTTCGTCGTCGGACCACTTGTAATAGACCTTGTATTCGTTGTGCCCATTGTCTTCTCGCATCTCGAAGACGAGCCGGTCTGCGTCGAGCACGGTCCGCCGCTGGTCACTTCCCGCGGGGACAAAGGACAGCGTTCCGTCTTGTCCCTGCTCGACGGCCACCGAGTGGAGCTTCGCGCGAGTCGCAACCCGCGCCGTGTCCGAGCCCGCCGAAGGCTCGGTCAACGCGAACGCCGAGATCTGGCCACTCGAAACCCATCGCAAGAACAACTCTGCACCTCGCTGTCGTCTTTGGAGTTCGTCGAGAAATTCCGGAGCACGATTACAGACGTCCTTCCAACAGCTCGCGGCGGATTTCAAGGCGGTCTGCATCCCGGAGAGGTTAAACCGTTGTCCCTCCGTGCTCGCCTCCTGCCAGTGCTTCCCGAACGAATACCCAAGGACACGAAGTGCCGACGGCTTGAATACCGCCTTCTTCAGTTGGTCATTGAGTGCAAGGAAACTCTTTTCGATGGTCCGGGCATCCCCTTTCTCGAACAGCCCGAGCAAGCTCTTGAGCTTGTCCCTAATTTCATTCTGCAAGGTAGTGTCGGCGACGAACGGCGTCAGTTCCTTCTGGGCCTTGGGGATGTCCTTCTTGTAGGCGACCAGGACAGGTGTGGTCCCGAGGCTGCTGTTGACCTGGATCGTCAAGGACACGGCACCGTCAGCCAGTCGATGGGAGTGCGTAGTCAAGAGATAGTATTCGGCCTTCAGGCTGCCCAGACCTCCCTGAGCCTCGGGGATCGGCATTCGGAAGTAACCGTTGCGACGCAGGAACTCGATGTCGGAATCGTCGGGCCTGTGCTCGCGTTCGATGTACCGCTCGTACACGAGTCCGTCGCGAGTCCCTCCGAAATGCTTCTCCAGTTCCGTACGAATCTCGACATCCTTGGCAGCGAGTTGAGGGTCAAGCTCGATGACTTCCGGAACGAGCCTGGGTGACGTCATGTCCGACGATTGACAGAGGAAGTCCCCCGAGTTGTACTCGGTGGGTGCCTCCAAGATTTTCGGATAGCTCGTCACGGCTTCGCCTTCGAACTGCTCCCCGTCGGACACCTCGAACGAGAGCGATTCCCGCCTTTGGTTTAAGTGCTCGAGGTCCGCGACGACGTCACCCTCACGGGTCCCGGTCCCGGCGAGGTGCGC
>CAYYUU010000262.1:0-8571 GCA_964474955.1 uncultured Alcaligenaceae bacterium
ACATGATGGAGGAAGAGACAGACGAAGACGCCGCCTGCCACGTCAGAGGTTGTTGGGTCCTCGATTTGATTTTGGGCAAGGAGTGAGCCGAACCCGTGGGGTATTTCCCGCACGGATGAAGGGGCGGCGATGAACGAGCAAAAAGTACGATTTCGATTGGGCATCTTCGTCTTGGGTGCCCTCGTCTTGCTCGCCGTGATGATCCTCCTGTTCGGAGGACTCCCGACCGCGTTCCAGTCCGCCGACCGTTATAAGATCACGTTCGACAACGCTGCCGGAGTCGGTCCTGGAACTCCCGTCGTGCGTTCCGGAGTCAAGATCGGTCAAGTCGAATCATTATCCCTCGACGACGTCAGCGGCCAAGTCCTCGTCACCATCACGGTCGACCCCAAATACAAACTCCGCAAGAGCGACGAACCGACACTCACGAAAGGCTTGCTCGGCGGCGACGCCTCCATCGAACTCATTGCCGCGAAGGCCGAAGAAGGAAAAGAACTCGACCGCGAGCCAATCCCTCCCGGAACGACCGTCACCGGGCAGATTCGCGTGGACGCTCGCTCGATGGTTCAAGAAGCCTCCAAGTTAGTCACCCCCGCCGAACAAGCTCTCCGGGATCTTCGAAAGACGTTCAAACGCCTCGAACAAATCGCCCCAAAAGCCGAAGCCGCTCTCGACGAGTTCCGCAACTTCACCAAAGCCGCTCGTAATTCCATCCCAGAACTCGACAAGACGAATCAAGAAATCCGCGGACTCGCCAAGGACGCCCGCAAGATCACACCGCAATTCCAGGACACCAACAAGGACGTCCAGAAATTGCTCAAGAAGTTCGGCGAGTATCTTCCAAAGCTCACCGAGACCACGAAGGAAATCAAAGCGCTCGCCAAAGAAGTCCGCAACTTTATTCCCGAAATTCGAAAGACAAATAAGCAGATCCAGGGAATCTCGAAAGAGGTGAGCGATTTTATGCCCAAGGTCGCCAAGACGAACGAGGAGATTCAGGGCCTCACGAAGGACGTGCGAAAGTGCATCCCCGAAATCAAGAAGACAAACGCCGAAGCGCTGGCCTTGCTCAAGGACTTCCGCAAACAAATGCCCGAGTTGGCCACCACGATCGACGAAATCCAACTCGCATCTCGCATGATCACACGCTTCACCGAGCGGGCGAATCTCTTGCTCGCCACGAACGAAGAGAACATCACGCGGACCATCAAGAGTATCGAAAAGACTGCCGCCAACGTTGCCGACGTGTTCAATCCCATGAACCGAAAGACCGTCGAGAACATCTTGAAAAACTTCAAGGAAGGCACCGACGACCTCGACAAACTCACCAAGAACGCCAACGCTTTTCTCATGGATGCTCGCGGGTTGATCAACAAGGCGGGGGATTCGTTCGGCGACGTCAAAGCCGTTTTGGCCGACGTTCGCAAGGCCTCTGCGAACCTGGCCCAACGCGCTCCAATGATGCTGTATCGCGCGGAGTGCGCCCTCGCGAAGCTCAATGTGGGTTTGTCCGAAGCCAACGCCCTGCTCAAACTTGTCAACAACGGCGACGGGACGATTCAAAAACTCCTACGTGATCCGACCGTCTACAACGGTCTCGAAAAGACTGTTACCTCGCTCTCACGACTCATGCCACGGGTCCAACAAATCCTGCGAGACGCCGCGACGTTCGCCGACAAACTCGCTCGCCATCCGGAAGTCCTTGGACTTCGCGGAGCAGTCGTCCCGAGCAGCGGCCTGAAAGAACTACCGCCACATCCGACCGTACCCAATCGGTAAGCGTATCGAATTGATACGTCTCAACGTCAGATGGGCGGAGAGTTGCTTTTCGCTCCGCGCTCAGGACAACAACTTCCGGCTGCGGAAGTTGTTCCGTCGGAAATACCTGCCCCTCAAACACCATCAACACTTTCAACTCCGCGCAGCACGACAAATCTTGCTCCGAGCGTGCGGATTGAATGTTCCCCTACCGTGTGACAAGATCAAGCAAATGAACATCCACGCCGGAAAAAAGAAGAATCCTGCTTACAATTCCGTCCGGTCGACGTGGGTCGCGGTGAGTGCCTCGACCAACGCCGTGCGGAGTTTGGCGAACGACTGTGCCGCCGCCAGCGCTCTCAGCACGTTCTTCGCCGTGACCGTCCGAAGGAAGGACACAAAACAAGCAATGACGAGCGCGGGATATTCGCTCTTCGCTGCCTTCAAGGAAAAGGAGTCCGATTGGAATGCTCTCACAACTCATCGATAGCTACGCCGCCTCGGGCGAACCGACGGGGGCATTGATCCTTGCCGACTACCTCGACGAGCAAGGCGAAGAACTTGCCGCGCATCGCTTACGGTTTGTGTTCGAGACAGATTGGGAACCAAGCAAGACAGCGATGCCCAGAGAAGACGATTACCGATCAACAGGTCTGCAAATCAGGGTGGAAATGCTCGCGAGAAGTCTTGCGACTGCCGGATTCATGTTGTTTTTTTGGGCGGCCCAAGACCAAGTCCCCGCGGGATATTCCGCCATCAACTCTTGGCCGGAGGATTGGACCTCTCAAAGATACCGGGAAGTTGTAGACCGGGTGAGCCGACAAATTCTTTTGGAGGCGTGCGGAGTACAGCTTGTCGTTGACGAGCAAGACATACGAAGTGCGACGCGGAATGCGTGGCAAGCTGCCGACAACGCAACCACACGAGTTGTTCGTCGAGCAGCCACGAAGGTAGCCTGGCGCAGTCGTTGCGTCGAGGAGAGCCGGAGTCGGCCAGCTTGGAGCGTTTGGCGACTTACCGATTCGCTCGGGCATCTGGAGTTTTCACCTTGGGCGTATACTCTGTTCGAACGCTTGGGAAAGAAAGAGAACGCGTGGTCTGGTTCTGCCGTCCCATGAACGAAGCTACATTCCCTTCCTCTATGTGCTCACCTTCACACAATCTTTTTGGTTCTGCTCTTTTCGTTGACTCACTCCCTGTGTAGGACAAGTCAAGGACACGTGAAAAAAATTGTGTCTTTCTTTTTGCAATCTCAAGGAGCGATGCTTAACATTGCTCATCGAAGTGTTAAAGTTTTCCCCGTCGGGAAAACCAGTAAACCCGCCAAGAACGTTATGCCAGCTGCGGTTGGCGATCAGGTAAACGCGAGCAACGAGTTTTCGCCCCCACCAGGATTAGCCAAGAGACGTCGCGGCTCTCCAACAATCCCGCCACCCAGGTAGTCGACTTTTCTCCTGTGGAATCCGAATCGCGGAGTCCGTGGACCAAAACCGCCAACAACTTGCTTTAAGGACACATTGCCATGACCGAGGTCTCCCAATCGGATGTCCAGATGCTCGATAAATTGCGCGACGCCCACAAGCAGTTGCGCGCGGAAATCGGCAAGATCATCATCGGCCAAAACGAAGTCCTCGACCAACTGCTCATGGCGATCTTTTGCAGGGGTCATGCGTTGCTCGTCGGCGTTCCCGGACTCGCCAAGACGTTGATGGTCAGCACGCTTTCCGAAGCCCTCGACATGACGTTCAAGCGTATTCAGTTTACGCCCGACTTGATGCCGACCGACATCACCGGGACGGAGGTCATTCAGGACGACCCGGCGACCCGCCAACGGATGTTCAAGTTCATGCCTGGGCCGATCTTCGCAAACATTGTCCTGGCCGACGAAATCAACCGAACGCCACCGAAAACGCAGGCCGCGTTGCTTGAGTCGATGCAAGAACGGAAGGCCTCGATCGGGGGCGTCGATTATCCGATGAAGAACCCGTTCTTCGTCCTGGCGACCCAAAACCCGATCGAGCAAGAGGGGACGTATCCGCTGCCCGAAGCCCAGCTTGACCGCTTCTTGTTCATGATCAAAGTCGATTACCCGACGGCAGATGAGGAAGACCAGATCATGCGGCTCGGAACGTCGGACGTGCAGCGAACGGTGAGCAAAGTCCTCCACGGCGAAGACATCATCCAACTCCAGCAGATCGTTCGGAAAGTGCCCGTTGCGGACCACATCTTCTCGTTCGCGAAAGCGTTGACGCGAATGTCGCGCCCGAAGTCGGACGAAGCCCTCGACTTCGTGAATCAATGGTTGACGTGGGGAGCCGGTCCGCGTGCGAGTATGAACTTGATTTTGGCGGCAAAGGCTCACGCCGTTCTGAACGGACGACATCACGTTGCGGGCGAAGACGTCGCGGCGGTCGCCAAACCGATCTTGCGACACCGCTTGATCGTCAACTTCCGTGCCCAGAGCGAAGGCATCAACGAAGACGACGTCGTCGATCGCTTGCTCCGGACGGTCGGCAAACGACACAGCGTTCCGGTCGGCCCCCCTTCCGTTCCACGCTCCGGGAAGAAGAGCGTCTTCGATGATAATTACGCCCAACGGGCCTCGCAGGCGATGGGTTAATCGTCCCGAGAGCGACGTTGGGGTTTGCAGGGGAACAAGCGTAGCGCGAGCCAAGCAAATGCCCACCACACAAAAACAGAAGGTTCGCATTTGACACACCAGGACAACCGACCATGCCAGCGTATCTCAAGCCCGACGTGATCGCCCGAGCCAAGGCTCTTGGATTGAAAGCCCGCACAATTGTCGAGGGGCTGCGAGTCGGCGAACACAAAAGCCCCTTTCGCGGCTTCTCGGTCGAGTTCGTCCAACACCGCGAATACGTCCCCGGCGACGACATCCGCCACATCGACTGGAAGAGTTATGGGCGGTCCGAACGCTACACGATTAAACAGTACGAGCAAGAGACCAACTTCGTCGGCCACGTCCTAGTCGACGCGAGCCGATCCATGCTCTACGGCAAAGGCGAAAGCAATAAACTCGAGTATGCCAAGTTGCTCGCCGCCACGCTCTCGTATTTGATCGTTCACCAGCGAGACACGGTGAGCCTATCGATCTTCGATTCGCACTGGCGCGAACGACTCCCCGCGAGCAGCCAGGCAGGTCACGTTCACACGATCACACAGACCCTCGAAAACACCGACCCTCAGGAAAAGACGGCCATCGGGCCGTTGCTCGAAGACCTCGCCCAACAAGTTCGACGTCGCGGTCTGGTGTTCTTGATTTCGGACCTGTTCGACGACCCCCAGAGCATCATGGAAGGTCTGCGTTACCTGCGTTTTCAGGGACACGAGGTCATGGTCTTTCATGTCCTGCACGCCGACGAAATGGACTTCCCGTTCGACGGCATGACGAAGTTTGACGGGCTAGAAATGGACCGGAGATTACTCACCCGGCCTCAGTTGATTCGTCCGGCATACTTGAAGGCGCTCCAGCGATACTTGGAAGATGTCCGCCAGGGATGCGAAACCAATCAGTGCGACTATATTCTTGTGGATACGGCGCGGCCCTTGGGACAAACACTGCCGGAGTACCTGGGGCGAAGGCTGAAGGTGAGGACGGTGTAGCGTCGCTCGCAGAAAGGGTAACGATGTGCTCTTTCGCGGGAGCGGACGGATAAGGAAGTGTCGTATTTTGGTTTGACTCGGAAAGGCAACACGACAAAACCAAAGACAAAATACGAAAGCGGCAGCTTCGCTGCCGCACTCCGAAGCAAAAACAAAAACTTTCCCGAACAGCGATACCTTTATCCGTACGCCCAAAACCAGGACACCCGAATCGGCACCTAATTCGCGCATAGACTGGAAAATCGCCAATGAGCTTCCTTGCTCCATACATGCTAATCGGAACAGCCGCTGCCTCGGTGCCGATCATAATCCACTTCTTTTTCCGGAGCCGCTACAAGACCGTGAAGTGGGCCGCGATGGAGTTCTTGCTCACGAGCATCGAGCAAACGAGCCGAAGGGTCAAATTCCAAGAACTCCTGTTGTTGTTGCTCCGCTGCTTGATCCTACTGTTGTTGGCCATCGCCCTTGCTCGTCCGCTTTCGTCTGCCTTCGTGAGCGGTGGTGGGCGTGGTCAAGGTGAAGCCGTCCACGCCGTGTTGGTCGTCGACACGTCGTACAGCATGGGAATCAAGGACGGAGAACAAACACGCCTCGAACGCGCCCAGTCCGCCGCACTGAAGATCGTCAATGAATTGCCGCCGTATTCGACCGTCCAGATTATAACGTGTGCCGATCGGGCCAAGGTGGTTGGCCCCCGTTCGCCCGGTAATCTCGGCCACGCCAAGAAGTTGATCGAAGAACTAAAGGTCACGAGCTTGACGACTGACTTTTTGCCGGGCATGCAAGAAGCCGAAATCGCCCTCAAGACGTCGGAGTTGCTGACGAAAGAAGTCTATCTGTTCAGCGACATGCAGAAGCTCGGCTGGTCGGCCCAGCCGGAATCTTTGGGTCGACAATTGAAAAAACTCGATAAGGATTCGACCATCTTTCTCGTCCACTGCGAGAGTAAAACGCCCAGCCTCAAGGGCAATGCCGCCATCATCGACGTGATCCCAAAATTCGGGATTCCCAAGCCGAAAGAACGTGTTCCGTTCGTCGTGTTGGTCCGCAACACCAGCGACAAGACGTTGACAAACGTCAACGTGACGCTGGCCGTCAACGGCAACGATCTCGCGGACCAAAAAGGAAAAACCAAGGCGGGCGAATCAGACCGGGACGTCGACACCGGCGTCATCAAGAAGATCGAACCGGACCAAACGCGGGCCGTCACCCTCACGGCGTTGATGCCAAAGGAGGGCTCGCTCGTCGTGACCGCGAGGACAATGTCGAACTTCGACACAAAGACGGGCCGATTTAAGTCCCTCGACGACCTCGCCACCGACAACCGATTCGACCGCGTCATCAACGTCCAGAAGAAAATCGACATTCTCGTCATCGACGGGTCGATGGACCGCCCGGAAGTCGAACGCTGTTCGTTCCCCATTCTGAACGTGCTCGATCCGACCGGCAAGGAGACGCCATATTCTCCCAAACTCGTCCCGCCTCGCAAGGCGACCGTGGCGTTCCTCAAGGACAAGGGATTGGTGATCCTCTGCGACGTCGGACTCGAGCGGCGAGCCGATGCCACTCGCGAATACCTCGCACCAGAGTTCTTACAAGCCCTCAACAAGTACGTCCGCGACGGAGGCAGTTTGCTCATCTTCCCGGGCGACAACTTCCTTACGGATGAGTACAACAAAGTGCTAGTCAAGGACTACAACCTGTTTCCGTATCGGTTTACGGGAGTCAAGGATTTTAAGGCCGAACACGACAAGAAACTCGAACCAAAAATCAACGCGGAAGATGAAGCTACGAAAGAAGTTCTCGCCAAGAAGCCCACACCGCTACATCTGAGCCGGGAGACGGCTAATTTACCACCGTTTCAGCGATTCAAAGAAGACAAGTCGCATGAAGATTTGAACTTCTGCAACATATGGAAAATCATCGAGATCGACGAGTCCGAGATGATCGCCAAAAAAACCAAGAAGGACGAAGGCCAAAACGAAGCGACTTCGGTCGAAAAAGACAAAGACGCCAAACTCTCCGAGGGCGTCGTCGTGGCCATGCGCTACGACAAAGCACCCAAGAAAGGAGAGAAGCCCCGAGCGGCCATTGTCGTAAACAAGGTGGGGGATGGTCACGTCGTCTTCTTCACGAATGGTCCAGCTCTGCAACGTCGCGAGAAATCCCTGTTCCCGGTCTGGGGGACTTTTTCGCTGACTCCGTCGTTCCTGCCGATGATCCAATCGACGGTGGGGTATCTTCTCGAACAGCAGGCCCAATCCCGAAACTTGACGGCGGGGACAAAAAGCGTTTACCGCGTGCCCAATAAACTCTCCGAACAGGCATTCGTGATCGTGCCACCCAATGGCATCGCCGAGCGACTCGGAAGGCCGCGACTCAAGAACGATCGACCGATCGTGAATTTGTCCGGCTTGCGAACGAACGGAGTCTATGGCCTGGTGTCGATCGATAGCGACCAGGTCTTGCCCGACAACTTGCAAGACGAAGCCGTCGGTCGAGGGGTCGAAAAAGGAACTCTACCGAATCTCGTCCAACGCTTTGCCGTCACGCCGGACTTTTCCGAAACGGCGAGCGGCAACCTCGCAAGTTCGTCGAGAAAATCGATTGATGAAACACTTGGGTTCAAAGTCATCCACGTCAACGCGGGCGACGAAACCACCGGACTGGACGAACTCGATCGGACGAACCGAGAATTGACCATTTGGTTTTTGATGGGGGTGATTCTCTTCGTGTTGGTGGAGTTGATCTTCGCTTGGTTCTGCGGACGACCGGTTGGTGCGTAGAGATGGCGAATCGAGTGCGAAATAGTTTTCCACCAACCCGAAACGCAACTTTTAAGGTTGCGCTGGAAGGATGGACAGGAGTGTTTTCTGGTTACGGCTGAGAACATGCTTTTGCCCTCAGGCAAAGGCATGCCACCCAAGAGGTCAGTGTTTTGGGTGGCATGCTTCTGCTTAGAGCAGAAGCATGGGCCAGAGTCTCGGAACCAGCATCGTTCCAAACGCGATCCTTATTCATCCGACTGCCCTCGCCGCTCCGGACAACAATAGGCGTTCCAAACGCGACGACCAAAAGAGTACACAACAACGAGCTGCCATGAACTGGTTCACGCAACTACTGGGCGTCAAAGCTCCTGCGAACACCTCCCTCGCGGACTGGGAACTCCGTTTCCGATCGTTTTTGCCA
>CAYYUU010000263.1:0-8545 GCA_964474955.1 uncultured Alcaligenaceae bacterium
AGTGGCATTCACGGTTGATCAGCGTTCTCGGGACGTTCTTTTTGATAGCCGGGCTTGTGCTGCTTGGAAGTTGTTTTGTCCTTCGCGATGGCCGTTTAACACTCGCGGGAAGCCTCCTCGGACTCGGACAAGTTGGAGCGTTGCTCGTGGTTGTCGTCACCGCGAGCGTGACGGTGAGCGCGATTTCCAACAGCACCTTACTTGGTGTCGCGGTCGTTTGGATGTTGCTTTACGGGGTTGGTTTTGGACTGAGCTTCCTGCCGAGCACGTTCCCCTCGCCAGACCGCGCGTTAAGCGGTCTCCCGGAAGTCTTGCACGGGACTCACGACATGCGCAAGGTCATTGAATTTTTTGTGTGGACTACGGGTGTGTCGCTGCTGCTGGCCGTCGGCGGGCTCGGGTATTTTTCCCAGCGGGACGTATAAGAAAAGTGGGCGATAGGGCAGGGCACTTGAAAGTTGCTTTTCACGCCGCGAAAAGTTTGTCTTTGTTGTTCGCGGACAATGTCTCTCACCGATTCACCGGTCGATAGACAACTTTTCCGGATTGGCTGTACTGGCCCGTAAATCCATTTCCGTCGGTTTGGCCATTGCGATTGTCGACTCGTTGTTGTTGGTTCGACATCGCGCTGTAGATTTCGGCGGTCGTGAGCCCGCCTTCCTTCCCATGTTGGCGAGCATTCTCGGATCTCTATGGTTCATGGCTGCACCTCTTTGATTTCATTTTGTGAAACGTTCACAACCCAAGCCTAGCTTCTTTTCTGGGCTCGGGTCTGCCTTTCTTTTTCACTGCCTCCGTATCGGGAACGCAATTCCTCCTGTGAATTGCGCGTTTCCGTCTTCGTTGGTCTCGCCCGAAAGAGCAAGCTCAATGCTCTCGATAGCCCACGACGACCAGCAGACATGGTCCGCCAGCGATGACGTTGAGGCCCGCCTTTTCGGCTTTGTCGATGGCTTCGTGGCTTTCTGCGCCTGGTTGCATCCAGACGTTCGGAATGCCCAATTCGATGATTTCGTCGACGACTTTTTCGGTCACGGCTGGTGGTGTGATGATCGAAACACCCTGAACCGAGCCGGGAAGCGATTGCAGATCGGGGTAAGATGATTGACCTTCGACCTCATCGGCCTTCGGGTTGATCGGGTAGACTTCCCGGTTCGTTTGAAGGTACGCGCGGAGAACTTTGTTGCCGTATTTGGATCGGTCCGTCGAAGCGCCCACGACAGCATACGGGCCGGCTTCCAGGAATTTCTCGATATCTGTCTTGGACATGATGGTCAATCCTGTTTCCGGGATGGTACGCGATGTGCGTGATTTTTTTGTGACGGATCCAAGCGAGCAATCGTTCGTTAGGATTGCTGACATTCGGGGCCTACTCGTCCACATGATGTAATTATAGGACTCTGCGTCCCGCTTCGACCTTACTTTTAGTGATGAATTCTCTTGTTTGATCTAACATTTCGTATCCAAGGAGATACTGCAATGCTTCGACATGTTCCGGTTCTGATGTTTATCCTTACGGCGTGGTTTGTTTCGGCTCCGCGAGTCCAGGCCGGCGAAAAGAACGCCTACACAAAATGCGCCACGGCGTGTTCCAAGTGTGCCCAACAATGCGACGAATGCGCGATCCACTGCCTGAAGCTCGTCATCTCTGGCAAGAAGCAACACGAAATCTCGACCCGACTTTGTCTGGATTGCGGCGATCTCTGTTCGCTGGCTGCGAAAGTCTGTGCTCGTCGAGGTCCGCTGGCCGCGACCATTTGCAAGGCCTGCGCTGAGTCCTGTGACCTGTGTGCGAAAGTTTGCGGGAAGCATCAAGATCCGAAAATGCAAGAGTGCGCAAAGGAATGCCGGAAATGCGCACGAGCTTGCCGGAAGATGCTCAAGGAAGTGAAAAACTTGACGGAACTCATGAAATAGAACGGTTCATGCTTGCGTTGGGGACTTTGAAAAAGAAACCGTACCCAAACCAAGCGTGAATCGCTCGAATTCCAACGATTGTCGGTCCAACTCATCGGAACCTTCACGTAAAACCACCGGCTTGTGTCGGTGGTTTTTTCGTGCGCTCGCGTTAGATTTTCTTCATCTGGCTCGTCAATGATCGGTTGGGGGAATGCGGACCCTTGCCCATCCCTGACGCTCGATGGTAGAGTGATGGATTGTTGGGAGTGCGCGGGCACTGAAACGGGGAACGGTTAAATAACCGAGAGTGGGTTTTGGAGTGTCGTCTTTCACGTCCCACGCGAAAGACGACACCACAAGACACATTCAACCAAGACGACTTCCCTTGGTCCTCATCTTGACCCTTCCAAGTGCTTGATCGCTTGCCAGAATCTCAATAGATTCCTGATCGATCCAATGATCTACGATGACGAACGGGTCTGGAGTGAAAATCATGTTCCGATATGGTCTAGTGTTGGTGTTGTGCGCGACCTTTCTTCCCACGGCGTCCGCTGGAGGTGATAAGAAAAAGAAGAAACTTCCCAAGACCGCCGAAGGGTGGGTCGAACTCATGGAGAAATCCAAGAAGCCGAAGTCGCGGGCCATCATCGCGCTAATCCTCGCCCAAAAATACGGCGCGGAAGAGGCATGTGTATTTCCGGCACTGCGAACGCGACTGCAAAAGGACAAAGACGAGGAGGTCCGGAATGTGGCTGCGCTCGCGCTTGCCGACATAGGCCCCCAAGCGAACAAAGCCGACGGAAAGGCCGTCTCCCTTGTGCTCGCCAAAGCCATGTTGGAGGATAAGTCGAACAAGGTCCGGCAAACGGCAGCCGAATCCCTCGGCGGAAAGATGCTCAAGTATGGAGAATTCGTCGTTCGCCCGCTCGCGGAAGCGTTGAAGTCCGATCATCCGGGCACGCGTGCCTCTGCGGCCAAAGTCCTCAAAGATCTTGGGCCGACGGCAAGACTGGTTCGCGATAACATCATCGAGGTGGCAAAAAATGAGAAACTTGATCGGTTCACTCGGATTTACGTCTTCCAAACACTCACCAAGTTCCACGAGACCGAGGACGATAAGAAATTGGTACTACCGATCTTGCGGAGCGTTTTGACCGAAGCCAATCCGCCCGAGGGAGTCCGGCAGGTGGTCATCGACGGAATCGTCAAGTTTGGCGAGAAAGCCAACGTTGCAGCGAAAGACGTTCTTGCCATCTTCCAAACGCCCGCAAATCCTCGTCTCCTCCGACGTTCCGCAGCCATCGCTTTAGGGAAGATGTCTCCGCCAGAGGAGGATACCTGGAAAGCCGTCCAAGCCGTCCTCGCCGAAGACTCCGGTGATTTGCACGCCGAGGCCATCCGCCTTGGTGGCCAACACTGTAAAGACCAGAAGGGCTTCGTCAAGGCGATGATGAAAATGTGCAGTCGAGGTAACCAGGAAGCGAAATTGGCCGCCATCCACGAACTCGGTGAACTCGGAGCCAAGGGAGCCCCGGCCATCGATACGCTCAAAGACATCGCCTCGAACGCCGTACGGGAAATCGTGCGAGAGCAGGCTTCCAAGGCACTGGAGAACATTCAAAAAGCAATCGCGAAAGAATCGAACGGGAAAGAGGAAAAGAAGAAAAGCAAAGAAAAGTCCAAGACATAGCGCGTGGGACGTGTCACATTTGGCTAGTTGCTTTTCTCGGGTGCAGGCACTTTGCTTTGCAGGCTTCACCTGCGGGCGAAAAGAACGCAAATCCAAAGAACTTTCCGCGCAGCGAGAAGCAACTATCCAAATGCGTCAATTATTCATCCGTCCGCCCGACCGAAAGACGACACTTTCCGAACCACACACCTGAACACTACGCCTATTCTCGCCTCCCGGACAACAGCCCACTCCGCACGATGAAGTAGAGCAGCGTCAAGATACTAGAGAGGGTTGCCGCGACGTACGTCAATGCCGCAGCATTGAGCACCTTGGCAACGACTTTGTCCTCCTCAGGGGAAACCAGGCCCGCCTCTAATAATCCAATACGGGCTCGTCGGCTAGCGTCGTACTCGACCGGGAGGTTCGCGAGTTGGAACGCCACGACGAACGAGAACACGATGATCCCCGCGATCAGCAAGGGGGGCAAACTCAGCACTAGCCCAATGAAGAAGATGATCCACGCCGCACCACTCCCGAAGCTGGCTAAGGGAACGATGGCGTTCCGAATCCAGAGGAGCGGATACTTTTTCACATCTTGGAAGGCATGACCGGTTTCGTGAGCGGCGATTCCGAGGGCCGCCAGTGAGTTCCCGTGGAACACGTCCGGGCTCAAGCGCAACACCCTTTCGCCAGGAACGTAATGGTCAGAGAGAAATCCTTCGGTCTGCTCGATCTGGGCATCACGAATCCCTTCTCGATCGAGCATGATGGCGGCCGTGTCGGCGCCCGTCACGCCGCTGCTGCTCGCGTAGTGGCTCGCCTCGTGATAGGCCGATTTTACTTTCCACAGGGCCCAAACGGCCAACAACATGGCCGGGCCGACCATGATGAAGTACAGTGGATCTATTCCTAAAAACATGTTTTAGTCCATCCTTTTGGTCTCTATTCCCATCCGGTTAGAGAACCCCTGAGAGATAGTAGATTCAACAATCGTGCCAAAATGCTGGCAAGGATGAACGCGATGAATTTCTTGGCCCATGTCTATCTTTCCAAGCCAGATGTTGAGTCCCGTCTCGGGAACATTCTGGCGGATGTCGTCAAAGGAAAAGTCCGCCGCACGCTGAGCGTCCGTATCCAACACGGCATCCGTTGTCACCAACTCGTCGATAGTTTCACCGACGAACACGCTCAAGTTGCCAAAGCGAGGAACCGATTTCACGGACCGTACCGGCGCTTTGCCGGAATCATCCTGGACGTGTTCTTTGACCATCTCCTCGCACGGAATTGGTATCGGTTTGCCGACCGGACGTTGGTTGATTTCACGAACGAAGTCTATCCCTCGTTGCTCGCCCACGAGGAGCCATTGCCGGAAACGGCAAAGTCCTGGTTGCGAAAGATGGTTGCGGATGATTGTTTGCTTGGAACTGGTGAACTGTCGGACGTGGAAGATACGCTCAAACGGATCGAAAAACGCCTCTCCCGCCCCGTCGATATCGCAGGGGGATGAGCGAAATCGAGAGGAATTATCCCGAGTTAGAGCAGGACTTTCTTCTCTTTTTCCCGCAACTAAGCGGTTTCGTCGCAGGAGGGTGTCAATATGCCTCCTCGAAATCGTAGCAACGCGGCGAGACGAAATCCTTGAAGTCTTGCTTCGTCGTGTTGTTCCGTAGGGCAGGTTTGTGCCCTGTCCAAAAAACCTGTCCTCCGGACTCAAACGGAATTCACATTCGCGCCGACTCTTAAACGTGCCTGAGGAGCCAAATGATGAGGGTGAGGAGTATCCCCGCTATCACGCTCGCACCCACATAAAACATCCAATTATCGTTCAGATTGAGTTCCCGAGAATTGTCCTTAGTCTGGGTTGGTTGATTGGTCTGAACTTGGGTTGATGGCTCGGCCCTTTGATCCCCAAGTTGCCCGGATGCTTCCGTGGAAACGCTTTTAGGCGTTCGAAATGCTGGAATCTCCGTGATGGGTTGGAACGGTCCATCCGCTTGCTGGCTGGCGAGCGTCCCTTTCGGGATTTTTCTCTGTTTCAATCGCTTGATCACCTGCTTGGTGGTGACTCGGGTGGTTCGCCAGACTCCTTTCGGTCCCGGGTAACGGAGATACCAAAGTTCCTCGGAATCCGTGGGCGAAAGCTCTGGGCGGTTCGGGTGTGCCGTCTCAACGCCTTTCGCGCGGCCCCCCTTGGCTGCTTTCGTCCGCGGAGGCCCGCGGAGGTCCGGGGAAGTGGGTTGAGAAACAGACGCGAGTCGTTCTTGGACAACCGGATCGGCATACGCGAGTTCGGGATCGACGAAACTGGGCACCTCAGCGGCAAGGCGGGTCCGCTCCAGATGGACGATCAGTTCGCTCACGGTCTGATAGCGATCGATGGGATCTTTTGCCATCATCGTGTTGATGATTTCGTCCAGGATTGGCGGGATGCCTTCGCGAACTTCGCTCGCCGGGGTGAAATGCCCGTCCATCTTCTAGTCCACGATTTCGACGTGCGAATCGCCATCGAATGGCACGCGACCCGTCGCCAAATGGTAAAGCGTCGCCCCGAGGGCGTAGATGTCGGCCTTTTCGTCAACCGTTTTCGCACTCAAGGCTTGCTCGTAGGGCATGTAGTAGGGCGTCCCAAACGCTTGGCGTGCCGCCGTGAGATGGCTTGGCTGATCAGTGCGCTTGGCCAACCCCATGTCGGCGAGTTTGGGGATGCCCGTCTTCGTTATCAAAATGTTGTCGGGCTTGATGTCGCGGTGAATGATGTTGTGCGCGTGGGCGTGCTCTAACCCATGGGCGATTTCCAGTGTTATGTGTACCGCGTCTGGCACCGAGAGTGGACCTTGTGTCTCCAACAGGTCCATTGCGCTCGGTCCGTCCACGTATTCCAGAACTAAGTAGTGAAGTCCTGTCTTGCGGTCCTGTCCAAAGCCGAGGTTCTTCACGATGTTTGGGTGGTTCAACTGCGCGCCACTCGTCGCCTCCTGGTAGAAACGGTCGACGGTCTTCTTCGTTTCGGCTTCACTTGGAGGCAGTATCTTGATGGCGACTTTTTGATGGGCTTGGGATGAAATGCCCATTCCGTGATCTGCACTGGCGTCGCTTCGAATCTGGCTCGGGATGTTGCGGGCGGGATCGGCGATGCGGAAGCCCAAGTAGACCGCACACATTCCCCCTTGTCCAATCTTCCGGAGCAAGCGGTAGCCACCGATTTCCTGGAGGTCGTCCGTTTCTTCCACTTTTGGTGGGGGATACGGTGCATCGAGGGCTTTCATCGTCGGGGCAAGCGAGATCGTCGAACTGCCGCCGCCACCACTCGAGAGGGGTGGTTGGGTTTTTGCCCCAGCAGTCGGGTCCTTTTGGTTGCCATCCGGTTCTGGCTCTTGCGCTTCCGATGCTGGATTGACTTGAACTGGCGCGTGAGCCTTCACTTTGGTAGAGCCAGCCGAATCGTGTTGCGCATCGTTCAACGCTTCGTCGGTTTTAACTGGGACTGAGTGCTTGTCCGATCTCAAATTTCCGGAATCGCCAGCTGGAGGCCTCTCAGACGTCTTAGGCAGGGGGAACTGGTTCTCTTCCGTGAGATTGCCTTCACCGGAGGGCGTCGGACTAGATGGATCTCGTAGCAGCGCGTAAACGTCTTTCGCCTCGTCGGGGGAAAGTAGACGTAGTTTGACCAAATAATCGAGGAGAGTGGAGTAAGTACGAAGGGCATCAACCTTGGTGGCCAACCGGAAGGCTTTCTTCAATAACGGACGATTCCCTTGATACCTTGCAACGGCGCGAAACGCCGTCAAGGTTTCCACGTCTGTCAAAACTTTGCGTACTTCTCGCATGAGAGATCGGTCCTACAGGTCCGCACAATGCGAGGGCTGGTGTACTGGAGCTAGGCAGGGGGTAGTACATTCATCGAATCTTTTCCAGAGTCCCACGAGAGTGAGAGCCACCGTTTGACGAAGGAAGGCGACCCTCTCTTCGTCGCACCTTGGGGATCGGAGCTATGAAAAACACGGGAAACCAACCGCCCCTGCTCACACACCCGAAAACATCGCTGATTGATTCTTCGTTGATGCAAGTCTCCAAAGAATCGTTAGCTGCCTCATTGTGCGGGATGTGATTCTACTATACCCCGATAAGAACCTCCCGTTCAACACGAAATCTCGCACGGGACCTTCGTATCGCGGATGTTGAGCACTTGCGGTTGTCGGAGTGTCGTATCTTGCAGGAACGGACGGATAAACAACTGTCGCATTTTGGGGGCACTTCCCCGAGCGCAGCGAGGGGCGTGATTCCAGATCAGATCCACCAGACCCACGCACCTCCCAAGAAAAAGAACTCTGACGCGGGGATGTTCCACAGAATCTCTTGAGTTTGCGACATCTGTTTCTCCGATCGCCCGAGCGAAAGGCGACGGTCCGAATAATGCGTTACTCGTGAGCTGGCTGTCTCAACTTGGGCTCTGTCGTGAGCCTTTGGTCGCGCTCCAGCCCGGTCTCGTAGATCTCAAAACCGAGAAGGCCCAATCGTTCTCCGCCCAGTCCGAGCGAGAAGTATCGAGATGTGGTTTCTACAACTCAGATAGGAACGGAGAGTCCACCGGTTCGGCACACTCACAGGGTTGGCGAAAGTCTGATGAAACCCAATACCCATACTAATGCTGAATTAAAGAGCATTATTTGCTGAAGTTGTGTGCAATAGTTATATGTGATCTGTAGTGCTCCTATATAGAACCACAACATCGGAAAAGCCAACTACATTCCTTGGTCCTCCCAAGGTCGGAAAAGGCATCCAGCAAATTGAGTGATCATCAGAATCACGTCACCGCAATCCTCTGTTCTCCAGAGAGTGAAACCTAACACAGACTCGATGGAACATTCCATTTATGCCGAGTCTGATGTGTGATGAACACGAGAAGGCGTGCGAAGGAACTCAGCTTGCTCTCCGCTCTATCGGGATCGTTATCCGTGCACTGCCGGGAGCCGA
>CAYYUU010000264.1:0-8543 GCA_964474955.1 uncultured Alcaligenaceae bacterium
GAACAGAAAGGGTGAAGATGCGGGTTGATTAGGATCGGATGCTGGGTTCGCGAGGATAGCTCTGGAATGCCAATAACCGAATTGGATGCGGCGTATTCGCGATGCTGAACAAGAAGGCTTCAAGGACGCAAAATGCAACGGGCTACAACTCCCGAGGCACACAGAAGCACCAAACGCCCCAAGGTTTTCTGTATGCAAAAAACATCATTTTGCACACAGAGCCTGGATGTCACGTCAGGATAATGGTAAGATACAACAATGCTGGACGACATCATCTGCCTTCTGTGAGGGATAACGCCATGTTTTCGCGTCGAGAATTTTTCTTCCGAGGTGCCGCGTTGGGGGCGGGCTCGGTATACCTGAGCACGTTCTTGAATCAACTCGAAGCAGCCAATAACACGCCGCGTCCGGTTCGCGTGGTCTTCTTCGTTCAAGGCAACGGCCTTTATCCGGAGCAAATCCAACCGCAAGGAATCGAACGCCCACGACAACCTCGGCAGCTCGAAGACCGTCGATTGACGGACCATCGCTTCCCGATGAGTATTGATCCGCTCCAGCCATTCGCAGACAAAGTCACGTTCGTTCATGGGTTGTCGGGTCGTGTTGCTCGTGGGAGCCACGGCTCGGGTTTTGCCGCCTTGGGTTGCTTCCCGGATTCGCGTGGGGCGTATCTTGAGACCATCGACGCGGCCATCGCCAAGCGGGCTCGCGGTCTGTTTCCACACGTTGGTCTGGGAGTTCAGAATCGTGCGGCGTCGATCGTCTACAACATGACGGCATGGCAAAAAGGCCAGGCGATGCCGACGCAGTGTAATCCGTTGCTCGCCTATCAGCAATACTTTGCGGTCGCTGGACAGGGACAAGGGCGAGCCCGTTTCGATGCCCGGACGCAACTTTTGGATTTCATGCGAGAAGACGTGAGCCGAGTTCAAACGCGGCTCAACAGTCACGAACGCGAGCGACTTGGCCGCTACGTCGAGGCGTTCGAGTCGATGAGCAATCGTCAACGCGAATTGGTTCGTCGGGCCGATCAAATCCGTCGTGCCGCTCCGCGTCTGAATCAAAACGTTGGCACCGTCAACCAGCAAGCGGGACAACCGACGGGGATTTTCAATCGTCTCGAAGCTCAAATGGAAATCGCTGCAGGCGTTTTGATCGCAGGATTGACCAACGTCGTCACGATCTCTTCGGGAGCCGGTCACGGCGCCACCGGAGTCAGCGTGGATGGAACCGAAATCGGACTCAACGCTGGTCTCATCGGTTCGCACAGTATTGGTCATGGACGTAGTTATCAAAATCATAATTCGCCCGACTTACATTCTCGCATTCGTCGGGCGCACATGACCGAACTCGCCAAGTTTATCCGCAAGCTACAAGGCATTCCCGAAGGCAACCGCACGATGATGGACAACACATTAATTGTCTATCTCTCCGACTCGGGTGAAAGTCACCATCCGGTCTCGCAGGAATGGCCACATATTCTTATTGGTGATCTCGGCCAGGATCGAGACGGCGATTTCGGCGGGCGACTTCGCGCCGGCAATCGTTATCTGCGTTATCCGTGGTATGGTCAGACCGGTCACCGCACAGTTGCGAATCTCTATACCACTCTGCTTCATGCGATTGGTGATCGTTGTCAACGTTTCGGTTTGCCAGATGTGGAACTGCGAGACATCAATCAGAATGGACCACTCGAAGAGTTGTTGGCGTAGACGGCAACGGCGCGAGACGCGGGTTGGGTAGAGTAGCAGGCACTCTCCGAGTGCCGTCCGCTTCTTCTCGTCCCTCGCTTGCGTTTCGGGTTGGTGTAAAGATAATATCTATTCAATGGGATCATAATGTCATTGCGGTTTTCATTCGTGTTTTTGATATTGCTTACACTGTCTCCCATGGCCCATGCCGAACATCGTGTGGCACTATTAATCGGCAACAGCAACTATCCCGACGCCAAACTCCAATCTCCCTCCAAGGACGTCCGAGCCGTCGAGAAGGCGTTGCAACGGCACGGCTTCCGCACGACCCTTGCCGAGAATTTGGACAGGGAAAAACTCCGGACGACCATCGAACGGTTCGCCGAGAGCGCTCCGACACGCGGCACGGCTCTGGTTTACTTCAGTGGTTACGCCTTACCCGGAGAACGACGCGGAAACAAGAAGGATAATTTCTTGGTTGCGTTGGCTTCTCGATTTCGCAACGGGCGCGACGTCGGAAACTCCGGCTATGGCATCGGTCAGTTGATGGAGTTCTGCAAAACCCGCAGTGGAGCGACGAATACTATCATCTTGGTCGACGGATGTTATCAACACCCAGACCTCCCGCAAGCTCGATGGAACGCTCAGAAGGATCTCATCGATAATATGTTCGTGGGATATGCCGCCAAGCCAGGAAACGTAATCCCTCCCGCCAAGTCTGGACTTTCACCATTTGCTACGGCCCTCGTCAAGAAATTGAATGATAACTCACTCAATCTATTAACGGCATTACGCGCAGCTTCGGCTGAGCATAGTAGTTCGTTGCCCAAGGTCACTTCGTTGACCGGTCCGGCGAGCAAGGCAATTGCACCGCCATCGGAATTTCCGGTCGGCAAGAACGCGGGTGACGAATGGGTCAACGGGCGTGGCATGGTCTTTTGTTGGTGTCCTCTGGGAACCTATATGATGGGAAGTCCGGAGAGTGAACGCGGACGAATGCCCGATGAAAAACAAGAGAAGGTAACTTTCCGGTCTGGTTTTTGGATCAGTAAATATGAAATCACGATTCGTGAAAATCCACGAAATCGACCACGCGGCAAGTTACTCGGCGAGACCAAAAATCACCCCATCACGTTGATCCACTTGGATGATGGCCGACGGATGGCCAACAAGACTTTGACGGCCAGCGAACGCAAAGGCGGTCGCCTCCCGAAAGAATGGGAATATGATCTGCCGACCGAGCAGGAATGGGAATATGCTGCCCGAGCTGGAACGACTACCCCTTATTACTTTGGGAGTGATGTCAAAGATCTACCGAAACATGCTAACTTCGCGGATAAGTCACTCTACGAAACCGGTGATGTGTTTTCCGAGCATGCAGTCAAGACGTTAGACGACGGGACGGCGTTTGTGGCCACTGTCGGAAGTTACAAACCGAATCCGTGGGGACTGCACGATGTATATGGAAACGTCGCCGAGTGGTGCATTGGCGGTCCTTTGCGAGGCGGGAGTTTCTTGAGCTTGCCGAGTTATTGTCGCTCGGCCCAAAGGAATGTGTGGCCGAATCGCAACCAACAGAACTTTATTGGGTTTCGATTTGTGATTCGGAAGAAGAGTGCCGCACCGAAAAAACGAAAAAGAAAATAGTTCTCGCGGAAATGATTCTGCGTCGCACTCTTGAGTTCGCCTTTGCGGGATTGCAGCATTCCAACACGCAAGAACAAACCAGTCCTTGCAGTTCGATTGGCTGACTCTCACTTTCCCGCCTTCTCCAACTTCTTCTTCGCTTCTGCGACAATCTCCCGAAACGCGGGCTCGTCCGCGTACAGCTGCACGACGCCTCGCCAAATCCGAATCGCTCTCTTCGTTTCGCCCTTCTCGGAAAACTCAGCCGCGTTCTTCATGGCCTCGCGAACGGGTTTGCGTAAGGCCTCGTTGGCTTGTGCTTTTTCGACGGCCAGCAGTCCATCGCGTGCACGGTCGACCCATTTCTGTTCGGACTCGACCGATTCGAAGACGTCCACCAAGGCTTGCCACGTTTGCCGGGCACCTTCGAGGTCTCCCAATTCTCGCAGGTGTTCGCCCTTTTTGTAAAACCGTTTGGCTCCATTGGAGACCGGATTTTCTCGCCTTGCTCGTTCGACATCGATTTGTCGTTTGTATCTCTGAACTTCCTCTTGGTATGGGTGGTCGGGGAATCGTTCGTTGAGCGGTTCGAAGTATTCCGTCCACGCATATTGCCAATCGGAGTACGTCCCGTTTTCCATCAGCGCTGAACCACGGCGAAAGAGCTGTTCTTGGTTCAACGGCCAGAACGTCCAGACGATGATTCCTACACACGCCAACAAACAAAGCACCAACACGACCGGTTGGTTGAAGAATCGCGTGATTGGCCCGCCTTGATTTTGTCGCTCGAGTTCCTCTCGAACGAGCCGACTCATCATCGTCGCGGGGCCTTCCTTTTTCTCCTTCGAGACGCGTTTTTGGCTGTTCTCGACGAGCGTTTTATCGCGATGGGCGTTGGGGTCGGTGAGGCGTTGTTTGCGCCACATCTTGTTGCGGAATTTTTCGAACTGCTTGGCCAACACCAATCCATCGGCGGGGCGTTTGTCGGGTTCTTTTTCCAACAGCGAGCACACGATTTCGTCGAGTTCGTGGGGGATGTCCGGGACGACTTTCTTGGGGGCGTCGAATTGGCCGTATCGGTGTTTGTGCAAGAGGTCGAGGGGAGTGCGTCCTTCGAAAGGCGGTTTGCCGACGAGCAATGTATAGAGCAACACGCCGAGGGAGTAGATGTCGCTTTTTTTCGTGGCTGGTTTTCCGGCGGCTTGTTCGGGGGATATGAACTCGGCGGTCCCGATGATTCCACCGGTCGCCGTCAAGTGTTGGCTCGCGAACACTTTGGCGATCCCAAAGTCGCTGAGCTTGATTCCGCCTTCGGGCATTCGCAGAACGTTCGTTGGCTTCAGGTCACGATGGATGATGCCGTGGTCGTGAGCATGTTTGAGGGCCATACAAAGTTGTAACGCGATGTCGACGACTTCCTTCCAGGGCAGCCGTTTCTGGGCCTCCAATACTTCTTCGAGGTTTTGGCCCTCAACATATTCCATCGCATAGAAGTACATTCCGTTTTCGTGGCCAGCCTCATAAAACCGAACGATGTTGGGATGGTCGAGTTGGCTGATCGCCTCGATTTCACGTTGGAACCGTTGCAAAAACCCACTCTCCTGGGCTAACTCGGCGGATAGGATTTTGATCGCGGCCAACCGTCCGTCCATCTCTTCCTGACCGAGATAGACGCGGCCCATTCCGCCACGCCCGAGTTCTTTGTAGATCGACCATTTCCCAAGCCGTTCGCCAATCATAGGAAACACCTACCCTGTCAGAGTCAGTCGGGAAAGTAGCAGGCACACTCAGAATCGGAAATAAATGCTTGTCCGTTTTTTTTCGTAGCAGGCACACTCCGTGTGCCGCTGTCTTTGTTTTTGTTTTGTTTTGGAGTGCGGCGGCTCGACGCCGCTTTTGTTTTTGGTTTTGTTGGTGCTGTGCAGTTCGCCCACTCCACAACAAAATCCGGACATTCATTTCTTTCGCGTTCCCCGTGTGCCGTTGCCCTGCACCCAAGAAGCGGACGGCACACTCCGTGTGCCTGCTACTTTCTCCACTTCCAAACATTTCAGCATACCCCATCGCTTGACGGATTCCCATAACATAGGAATATGGAAACCTCATCGCAAACTACCACCAATCCGCAAACGGCCATTTTGCTCATGGCTCATGGAAGTCGCAACGCCGAAGCCAACGCCGATTTGTTTCACGTCGCCGAGCAAATCCAGGCTCGCGACGAACATCCAATCGTGCAGGCGTCGTTTCTCGAACTCGCCGACCCCGACATCGAGCAAGGCGGCAAGATGTGTGTCGAAAAGGGAGCCGAACACGTCTTGATGCTCCCGTATTTTCTTTCGGCAGGCGTTCACGTTCGGAGTGACCTCACGGAGATTCGAGGTCGCCTCGCGACCCAATTTCCAGGAGTCTCGTTTGTTCTCGGGGAACCACTTGGAAGACACCCGTTGTTGATCGACGTCCTCATGGAACGCGGGCGGGAAGCAATGGAACGAAATCGCAAAAACTAATCCCGCCATCGGAAATACGTTTCTCCCGATTGGACATGGTCCGCGTGTCCGATTATGATCGCACCATGTTTCCATGGTCAAAAAATGATCCCGATTACTTTTTGAGGTCCTTCCACATGGTGAGACTCCGCTATTGTTTCCTTTGGTTGTGCGCGTTCTCGCTCGCAATGGTGTTTGTGTCAGAATCGCAGGCTCAGAAAAAGCGTCCGCTCAAAGTGTTCATCCTTGCTGGCCAATCGAACATGCAAGGACACGCCCACATCAAGACGCTCGATCATCTCGGCAAAGATCCCAAATATGGCTACTTGCTCAAGAAGATCAAAAACAAAGATGGCTCCTGGGTCACTCGCAAAGACGTTTGGGTCGCCTACCCAGAACGAAAGAAGTATGGCAACTTGACCGTTGGTTACGGCGTTCGTGATGATCGCATCGGGCCGCTGTTGATGTTTGGGACCATTATGGGTGATCATTACAAAGACGACCAGGTCTTGCTCATCAAGACGGCGTGGGGTGGTCGATCGGTTGCCGTCGATTTCCGTCCGCCGAGTTCCGGGAAGATTACGTTTGAAGCCAAAGGTGGTCTGGCCAAGCGACTCAAAGAAAAGCCAGAATCCGTCGGCCAAACGTATCGTGAGATGGTCTCGCAAGTCCGCGACACCTTGAAAAATATCAAGAAACATTTCCCGCAATATGAAGGCCAAGGATACGAACTCGTCGGGTTCGTATGGTTCCAGGGTTGGAACGACATGATCAACCAAACGTTCGTGGATGAATATACGAAGAATTTGACGAACATGATCCGAGACCTTCGCAAAGACTTGAAAGCGCCGAAGATGAAGGTGGTTATCGGCGAGTTGGGCGTTGGAGGCGAGAACAAAAAGAACAAGCGTATGCAGGCGTTTCGCAAAGCCCAGGCGGCTGTCGCGAAGGTTCCCGAATTCAAAGGGACCGTTGCTTTCGTCCCGACCGTGAAGTATTGGGACGTCGAAGCTCACGAGTTTCTCCAGAAGAATTGGGTACGTCGAAAATGGTCGAGCCCCGAAGCCAAACAGAAATGGGAAACGATGGGCAGTAACTATCCGTTCCACTACATGGGCAGCGGCAAAGTCTATTCGTTGATCGGGTATGGATTGGCCGAATCTATGAAAGAGATGTTGATGAAGAAAGAGTAGATCAGATAGAAATTTGTATTTGCGAGAATGATGCGAAGGACGGTCTCTTCCGACCGTCCTTTTGTTTTACAAAACTTCTGGTTTCTCCACCGTCCTCTCATTCCGCACGTTCCCGGTATTCAACGTACTTGCCGGTTCGAACAACAAAACGTGGACCTCCTCGTCGGCAACGGGTTGATGTTCTACGCCTTTGGGAACGATGAAGAACTCCCCTTCCTCAATCATCACTTCGCGATCACGAAGTCGCATACGTAACCGTCCTTTGATCACGTAGAAAAGCTCATCTTCGTTCTCGTGGTGGTGCCAGACGAACTCGCCTTGCAGCTTTGCGAGCTTGACGTGTTGGCCGTTCAGCTCTCCGACAATCCTCGGGCTCCAGTGGTCCGAGAATTGGGAGAGCTTTTCGGCGACGTTGACGATTTCCATGGTCCCGCTCATGGTCGTTACTTGCTCTCGACCAACAACGTCATCTTCGCATCGCCCTTGGGCATGACCCTTGGTTCGCCCTTCAGAAAGCCGTATTTCACGAGGAATCGATCCATTTCGTAGAGCGTTGCTTCGCGCCACGGAGAGCGATTGAAGAAACCATGTCCTTGGCCCTTCGCCGTGTAGATCGCAGCCTTCACGCCGAGCTTCTTGGCCTTCTCAACATATTTCTTCGCGCCATCAAGAAGCCAATCGTTCGTCCCGAAAAAGATGATCGCGGGTGGCACATTTTTGTTGAGATGCTTACAAGGGCAGATGTCCGCAGCGATTTTCTTCCCGACACGCCCAGCGATTTTTTCGGTCGTCGTCTGGATTGCAGGATTGAAGAGGACCAGAAGATTCGGCTTCGATGACACTGCGTTGTCATTGCCTTGTGGTTTGACGTTCGGAGTGCTCGCCGTTGCCGCCGCAACATGACCACCAGCCGAACCACCACTCGCGACGATTCGATTCGGATCGATGCCCAGTTTCTTGGCGTTCGCTCGGAGATAACGAACGGCGCTTTTGCCGTCTTCGACACACTTGTCCGGCGTGGTCTTGTGGCGACCCTTCACGCGATAGTCGGCCAAGGCCGCAACCATCCCGCGTTTCGCAAGGTACTTCGCCTGTGGAGCGAACTGCTTGAGGTTTCCGCCTTTCCAGCAACCCCCAAAGAAGAAGACGACGGCGGAACGTTTGTCTCCGGCCTTCCAATCAGGTGGAAAAGCAATCACCATCTTGAGTTTGGATTGCGGCGTGGTGTTGTAAATGACAGTTTTGGTCTTCGGTTCCTGCGCGCTCGCCGAACTTGGAACGAGCACTGCGAACCCAAAGAAACCCAGGACGAATGTAATCTTCCCAAACATGTTGTGTCTCCTTCGAGGTTGCCCTCTGCGCGTTTCACCTTCCACCTTTCACCTTTCACCTTTCGTCAATCCCCGTGTTTCTGTCGCAGCCGTCCCGACAATCGCAGAATCCACTGGATACGTTCGAACTCGTCGAGCCAATCTTGCGTGACTTGTTCGAGCAGTGGAGTGTCTGGGACGACGAGCACGGACGGACAATCGGAACTGGCTTGCGAT
>CAYYUU010000265.1:0-8480 GCA_964474955.1 uncultured Alcaligenaceae bacterium
AAGACCTACTTCAGATCAGTAATATGTTACCTTTATCATAGAATTATTCGACATGGCAGTGGGCACAGTCAAAACAACGCATCTCCTGGCGTGACGTGAGTTTGTTGGGGTCATATTTCTCAATCTTTTTGTTCTCGCGCCAACGTCCGATACTCGGGAAGTGTGAGAGTTCATAATCACTCTTGGCGAGTGTATCGATGCCGATGAGAAAGGCGGGGCGAGTGACTCTGAGTTTCACCGTTTCGGGATCGTGACAATCGATACAACTGACGGGATGTTTCACGAGTTCGCGGCCTTGTTCCCACGGCATCGCACATACTTTTTCGAATCCCTTCATGATGTCCCCATCGCCGACTTTTCGATATGCGGGAATGACCGAAGCGTGACAGTGTAGGCATGCGCCAGGTTGTTTGCGCTGGGTCACTCGTTTGGTTTTCTCTTGATCTTTTAACATGTAGGCGTGGCCGCGTAGTTCACGGAAGTCGATGCTGAATGCGTAACCGGCATATAGCTTTTTGAGATAGGGGAACTTCTTCAGTTTATCGGCTGGCATCGCGTCGCTGCCGCCGTGAGTCGTCCTTTCGTTATCGACGGTCAGCTTGTAGCTGTCATACTGGCGAGGAAAATTTCGCCCCCAGATGGCAGGATCGATGGTGGACTCGTCGAGTTCAACGACCTTGGTGAAGTGCTGTTGCCCTTCCCACTTTCGTTCTTGAATGTTCAATAATAAGGCCGTAGCGCCAGCAGCTGCGGCACCCGTGATCAATATCACGAAAAGATAAACAAGGCGTGATCTCCAAACGGATTTTTTGGGAGTCGTTGAGGGCGTTGGTGCTGTTTGTTGTTCGGTCATAATTCGATTTCTCGAGTGCGCAATTGCAATTGGATGATATGAGGATTCAGGGAGCTATTTTGTGGGTCCGTGCCCGACAGACCGGTGACAACGCACGCAGTTGTTGGACTCGTCGAACGCGCCGTAATGCATCTGTTGGGACACGAGTTCCTTGTGGCAATACAAACAGTTTTGTTGCAGGATTTTCGCGTTCTTTTTGTGAATGCGGATTGGCTCGTCGAAATCTTGTAGGGTGAATGCCTTCGAGTGAAAGAAGCCATTCTCGGCCTTGGCGATATATTTTCCGACAAAATCGTGAGGGAGGTGGCAATCATTACATGTGGCTACGGCATGGTGGCTTCCCTTCTGCCAGCCATCGAATTGTTCGCGCATGATGTGGCAGTTCGTGCAAGCCGTCGGGTCATTGCTGAAGTATGATCCGCCCTCGCCGTACCAGAAGGTGTATCCCCCAATTCCGAAGACCACGCCGATAAGGGTACACACCAGCAATGTCGGCGCGGAGAGTCCCATTTTCTTGAGCCAAGCGAACATCGATTGCTCCAAGTGGTTGTCGGAAGAGTTCAGACGGGTTTAGGGCGAGTGTAGCAGAAATGAGAAGGTAGTCAAATCTCGGCACGGAGGGAGTTAAGGTTAATGAGGAATGGTGAAAGAGTAAAGGGTAAAGGAAAAAAAGACAAAAGCGGCGTCGAGCCGCCGCACTCCAAAACAAAACAAAGACAAGCGTCCTTTCGCGGCCTTTCGTTTCTACCTCTGCAACCGTGGTGCGTGGGTCACGAATGGTTCCAGCGAATCGGCAAGGCGTGAGATAGGCACGTCCTTCAATACGTCCGTCGCGATGACGGGATCGGGGCCAGCCTTGCCGTTGATGCAAACGTGAGCGGCGTCGAGGATTTCTCCATCGACACGAGACCGACATCCCTGGAGTCCGATCGTCGCCACCTGATGGAGACCACATCCAGCCGGGCACCCGGACCAGTGAATCGTCAGTGGTTTGAGCTTGCGTCCTTCGGTGCGTTTCTCGAGTTCCTTGGCGACCTCGATGGCGTATCCTTTTGTGTCGATGAGTGCCATCGCGCAGTAGTCGTTGCCGGTACACGACACCAACCCTCGCATGATGGGTGACGGGGCGTACGGAATGTCTTCGAAGAGTGGTTCTTGTTTTAGCTCTTCGAGGCGATGCTCGGGGATGTTCGGGACCAGGAGGTTTTGACCAACGGCCAGTCGAATCTCTCCGTTTCCGTACTTGTCCGCGAGGTCGGCCACCTGCCGCATGACCTTGGTTGTCAGTCGGCCCACGGGAACGATCATCCCGACATAGTGCAGCCTTTCTCCCGTCTCCTCGGCCAAGAATTGCGGATGGATGCCGATGTGGTCGACGTGGTGTTTCTTCCGGGCATCTGTGCCGGCTTTCGGAAGGGACCGCCCGAGGCGTTTTTCCAATTCAGCGCGGACCCAGTGAATTCCCTTGTCTTGAATCAAGAACGCGAACCTCGCGCGGTTGCGGCGAGTGCGGGCTCCGTTGTCGCGGAAGATTCGGGTGATCTCGCCGCAGACTTCGGCGGCTTCGTCGGGGGACACGAAGACGTTCAACGGGACCGCCGGAGTGTACCCTCCGGAACCTTGCTTGCCGCCGACGAGGACGTTGAATCCGAGTTGTGTCGAGTTGCTCGCAGGGACCAAAGCTACGTCCTGAGTTTCGGTATGACAGCAGTTCTCCAGACACCCGGTGATTGTCACGTTGAACTTGCGGGGGAGGTTGGTGAACTCGCGGTTCTCGACGATGAGGTCGGTGAATTCTCGCACGACGTTGGAGGCGTCGAAGAGTTCGTGAGGTGTTCGTCCCGCGGCAGGACATCCGCAGACACCGCGGACGTTGTCGGCTCCCGTCTGTTTGCTTTGCAGTCCCACCTCTGCGAGGCGTCGCCAGATCTCCGACACGTCGGCCAAAGTGAACGCTCGCATCTGGATTTGTTGGCGAGTCGTGAGGTCGCAGAAGCCCTTGCCGAATTCGTCCGAAAGGTCCGCGACCACGCGGAACTGCTGCGAGTTCGACTGGCCAGCATTCATCCGCAACCGCAGCATGAACTGACCCGGAGTCGGCTTTCGGAAGAACAAGCCGTGCCACTTGATGAGGTCTTTCTGATCAGCCGTCAGGTCCTTCCATCGGTCCTCGGACAGCAGGGGAGCGATCTCTTCCAGAATGTCGAGACCGTTCTTGCGTGCCTTAACGAGTTCGGCTTTGTGTAATTTGGGAGCCGCAGGTTTCCCGTTCGTCTGGGAATATGTGTCGACCAACTGGGCGAGGATTGGTTGACACGTCCCACAGCCGGTCCCGGCCTTGGTGTTGTCCCCGATGGCCGAAACGGAGCAGTGTCCCTGCTCGATGGCGTCGACGATGGTGCCCTTGCAGACCTCATTGCAGTTACAGATCTGAGTCGTCATGGGGAGGTCACGAAGGACAGAGTTGTCACCGTGGTCAAGCAAGGCATCTCTGGCGTTGCCGTGTTCGAGGAGTGCGGCCGCGGAGTCTTCGATTGGGGAGCCATCGCGAACCATCCTGGTGAACCGTCCCATCGGGTCATCGATCCCGATGAGAATGGCACCGACGAGGCGGTTCTCGCGAAGGACAAATTTCTTGTAGACCCCTTCGTTGAGGTCCAGGTGAGTGACGGTTTCACCGGACATCTCGTCCGTCACGTTTCCGAGGCTCGTTAAGTCCACACCCATGACTTTGAGGCGAGTGGCCGGTTGAGTTCCGTGGTATTTCGCGTGGGGATTGGTTTCGGTGATGACCTGGGCCAGGACGCGAGCTTGTTCGTAGATGGGATCGACGAGTCCGTATACCCGACCACGATGTTGGGCGCACTCGCCAAGAGCGTAGATGTCGTCCTCGGAGCTGCGCATCTGGTCATCGACGACAACACCTCGTTCGACGTGGATTCCCGCGGCCTTGGCTTCGTCGACGTTGGGACGAATGCCGCAACTGATGACGACCATGTCGGTGTCCAAGATCGACCCGTCACTCAAACGGACTCCGGTGACATGGCCGTTACCCAGGAGTTCGGTGACCTGCGTCCCGACGAGGGTTTCGACGCCCAGGTCCTTCATCTTTCGGCGAAGGACCTCACCACCCGTCGAGTCGAGTTGCTGGGGCATCAAGTGCCCGGCCATCTCGACGACGGTTACATCGAGGTCGTGACTCAGCAGACCTCTTGCGGCTTCCAGTCCGAGCAGACCTCCGCCAAGGACGACGGCATGGTTGCACTTCTCGCCGTAGGTGGTGATTTTGCCGCAGTCTTCGATGGTTCGGAAGACAAATGCCCCATCTTTGTCCGTCCCCGAGATCGGAGGGACAAAGGGGCGCGAGCCAGTCGCGAGCACCAATATGTCATAGGGTTCGGTGACCTTTCCGCCACGTCCCTCGACGATCCGAGAGTGTGGGTCAATCGTTTCGACCTTGACGCCGGCGTGGAGGTAGACTCCATTGGATTCGTACCACTCGCGTGTGTTGAGCCAGAGGGAATCGGGGTCTTCGAACCCGCCTAGGAGGGTCGAAAGGAGGATGCGGTTGTATGTCCCGTGGGGTTCGGCTCCGAACATGCGGATCTGGAACCGGTCCGGGTCGATCGAGAGGATCTCCTCGACGACCTTGGCTCCCGCCATTCCGCTTCCGACGACGACGATTGTAGGGCGATGGACTGCTTTGATCATTGCGGGCTTCCTCCAAGTTCGAGATTGCTTACGAAGCGCCGACGGCCGTTTCTTCTGCCTGGATGTCTGTCGAATTGCTCTCGTGCCCAACCATGGCTCCGACTTCTTCGTCGAACTCTTCGAAGCGAGGGATTGCGTGCTTCTCGTTGACGGCTTTCGCGAATTCTTCGTTCGCGACTCGTTGGTCTTCTGGGGAGAACCGAACGCCGAGCGCAAGGAACGAACAGCCCAGGACGATGAAGCCCAGGACGTACAGGGCGAACGACGTGTCATAGGCGAGCAAGAATCCGGCAGCCACGGCTCCGGCGTTGCCACCTGCACCGACGATTCCAGCCACCGAACCGAGGGCCTTTTTGTTGATGAAAGGGACGACCGAGTACGTCGCACCTTCGGACATCTGGACGAACAAACTGAAGACGATGAGCGACGGGATGGCGAGGACCAAGACGTGCATCTGCGAGAAGACGAGTAGAGCGATCCCCTCGCAGAAGATGGCGACGAACAACCACCAGACGCGACCGGACAGGCCCAGCTTGCCGCCGAACTTGTCACCGATCCAACCACCTGTGGACCGTGCGAAGATGTTCATCAAGCCGAAGCTCGCGGCGGCCAAACCGGCCGTCTTCAGACCCAAACCGAACTCGTCATAGAAGTACGCTGCGAGGATGTTGTTGATGAACAGTTCGATTCCGAAGCAGGCTCCGTACAGGACAAATAGGAGCCACACGCGATAGTCCTTGCACGCCAACGCAAAGGTCCCATTCGTCTCCTTGGCCTGGACCATTCGCCCTTCGGCCCGGAGGTCCTTGTAGTTTCCTTCGGGGGTGTCTTTGGTCAGGAAGTAATAAGCGACTCCGGTCAGAGCACATACGAGGCCGGCGACGAACATGGACGCCCGCCAACCGAGTGCATTCGAGAACCCGAGTACGCCGACAAAGAGCGCGAGCAACAGGGGCATGGCGAACTGTGTCACGCCCCCACCGAGGTTCCCCCAGCCGGCGCTCGTGGCGTTGGCCGTCCCGACACAGTTCGAGGCGAACATCACCGACGTGTGGTACTGGGTGATCACGAAGGACGCACCGATGACACCGATCAGCACGCGGAACAACAAGAACGTCTCGAAGTTATAGGCGAACCCAATCGACATGACAGGGATGGACCCCAAGAGCAGGAGCCAGGTGTACGCGAGCCGCGGTCCGATTCGATCGCAAAGCCACCCTATGAACAACCTGGCGAAGACGGTGATCGCGACCGAGCCGATGATGCACCATTTGACCTGGGTCTTGGTCAGTGCGAGTTCGTCCCGCACGACGACCATCAACGGAGCGATGCCGAACCACGCAAAGAAACACAAGAAGAATGCGAACCACGACATATGGAAGGCACGCATGGGGACCGACTGGAAGTCGAACAGGTTGATGCGTGTGGCTTTGTTACTCGGGGTCATGGTGAGTTCCTCGTGCTGGTTTGTGTGGAGGGCCGAAGGGCCTCTTGGGCTCACTCTCAGCCGGGTTCAAACGCCTGAAGGAGTGTTTCCCGCTTGCGCTCTTGGACCTCGCTTCGCGGGCTTTCGGCTGCTTCGCAGCAAAAGCCCGCTTCGCTCAGATCCTCGCTTGCGCTTCGGGTTGGTGTAAATCAACCCCAAAGCAAACACGGTCGACCACTAGGACTCCTGGGCCACCGGATTGAGGACGGGAAGAGGGGTGATTCCTCGGCCGTTGGCTCGGAGGGCACCGGCTCGGTTGGATGTACCGTTCCACGGTTTCGGAGCAGGTAGTTTCTCCAGATGCACGGCACAATATTTCAACTCGGGTTGCTTGGCCACACGTCCAATCGCGCTGATGGTCAGGTAGTTCGCTGCGTTTCCTTCGCTGAACAGGTCGCCCCAGTGGAAGGGAATGAACACCATCCCTGGGGAAACGTTCTCGCACACTTTCGTGGGCAGCTGGATTGTCCCTCGTCGGCTTGAAACCTGGACCATGTCCCCCGTTTGGAGGTCGAGTTGACCAGCATCGTTGGGGTGAACTTCAACGAATCCATTTGGTTCTCGACGGACGAGTTTCTCAGCCTTGGCTGTCCGGGTGAGGGTGTGCCAGTGGGTGTAGAGTCGCCCTGTCGTCAGCACGAAGGGGAACTCATGGTCGGTGGATTCTCGTGGACCTCGGTGGTCTCGTCCGTGGAAGACGGCGCGACCGTCGGGGGTGGGGAATCGTTTGTCGAGATAGCGGCGTTTTGTGCCGGGATGGTCGATGGAGGGACAGGGCCACTGGAGGCTTCCGCCTTCTCGCAACCGCCCGCTCGTGGCTCCGGCCATGTCGCACGGTCTGTCCTTGGTCAGCTGGATGTATTCGTCCCAGATTTCTCCGGCGTTGGTGTAATCGAAGCCGGGGTATCCGAGCGTCTTGGCGAACTCTGTGAACACCTTCCAGTCGGGCCAGGCTTCTCCTGGAGCGTCCCAAAGTTGGGGACTGTAGGTGATGGTTCGTTCGCTGTTGGTGCTCGTCCATTCCTTCTCGCCCCACTGGGCGACCGGCAGGACGACGTCGCCCAACAAGGTCGTCTCGGTCGGGTGGTAGGGGTCCTGGACAATGACGAGTTCGGCCCGAGAGAAGGCGCGACGTGCCTGGTGCAGGTCGGGCATGCTCACGGCGGGATTTGTCCCCGCGATCCAGATGACCTTCAGACGTCCCTTCTCGAGCGCCCGGAACATCTCGATGGCGGTCAGGCCCACGTTTGGGGAGATACTGCCTCGCGAGACGCCCCAAAAGTCCTCGACTTCGTGGCGTTCGGAGTCGTCTTGGACGGTCCGATAACCGGGTAGTTGGTAGGAGAGCAGGCCAGCTTCTCGACCTCCAATTGCGTTCGGTTGTCCCGTCAACGAAAAGGGACCAGCACCGGGCTTGCCGATCTGCCCTGTCATGAGGTGCAGGTTAATCAGAGCATTGTTTTTCCACATCCCGACAGTGCTCTGATTCATCCCCATGCAGTAGAAGCTGAGGAAGCCCTGCGATCCAGCAATCCAATGAGTGAGGGTCACGATGGCATCACTCCCGAGCTTTGTCTCTGCGATCAGCTCGCTGAGATTTTGCCGGGCGAGGAACCCGCGGTACTCTTCCCAGTTTGTCGTATGTTGCTGGATGAATTCTTCGTTAAGCCTCCCCATCTGGAGCAGGTGGAGTCCGACCGCGTTGAGCAGCGCGATGTCCGCCCCGGGCGCGATCGCGAGGTGCAGGTCGGCGGCGGCTGCCGTCGCCGTCTTCCGCGGATCGACGACGACGATCTTCATGTCCGGTCGGCGCTTCTTGGCTTCGCGGACTCGATCAAACGTGACCGGATGCGCTTCGGCCATGTTGCTGCCGATGATCAGCACCATGTCGGCCAGATCAATGTCGTCGTAGCAGCACGGCGGGGCATCGCTGCCGAGACTCGTACGGTAGCCCGCCACGGCAGCGGCCATACACAACCGGCTGTTGGAATCGGTGTTGTTGCACCCCAGGCAGCCCTTGAACAACTTCGTGATGGCGTAGCAAGATTCGGTGTCGAGTTGGCCGCTGCCATACAATGCAATGGCTTCGGGTCCGTGCGTCTCCAGGACTCGCGTGACAATGTCACCGATGTGTCCGAGCGCCGTGTGCCAACTCGTTCTGTGGAAAGGTCCCGATCGAGAGGATCGGAAAAGGGGATACAAAAGACGATCTGGGGTATCGATGGTCGGGCCGAGTTGAGCGCCTTTGGCGCAGAGCTTGCCCAAGTTGGCCTCGGCGGATTCGACCCCCCGGACACGAGGGATTCCATTTCCCATTTCTTCGAAACGGAGCTGGCACCCCACACCACAGTATGGACACACAGACTCCCCGAGAATGTTAGTGGGCATACGACCGAAATCTCAAGAGCGGATCGTCAAAACATAAATTGC
>CAYYUU010000266.1:0-8480 GCA_964474955.1 uncultured Alcaligenaceae bacterium
GGCCAACTACCGCCATTGCCAGCAAAAATCACTTCAGATCAGTAAAGTGTTACCCGGTTGCGTGCCGCGTCAATTCGTTCCAACTCAACTTGCGACCCGGATCGAAAATCTTCTGCTGCAAGAACCGACCAACGGCCTTGTTGCCGACGTAAGTAACGGTCTTCGGGTCCGCGCCCTTATAAACGTCTTTCGCAATGGCATGGTGGACCTGGCTCGCGAATAGCTCGCCCATCATGTAGTTGTGATAATACACGGGTGCGCTGATGATGTGGATCTTACTCGCGTAGTCGGGAGCGTTTCGTCCGGGCGGTCGTTTGAGTCCTTGATACTTTTCGACGAGGTCCCACCAGAGTTTGTTCAAGTTTTGGTCGGGGTTCTCGTACATACCTTTTTCGAAACGCAACATGACTTGGCACCAACGACTGAAGATCAAGAGTTGGTAGCGCATCATCTTGTCGGCGGTTTCGTCGAAGGCTTTTGGGGTCTTGACCTTTACGCCCATTTGTTCGAGGAACTTGCGACGTTTCGAGTTTTTCTCGAACATCATCGCGATTCCCTCTGTCGCAAGGATGTGCGAATCCTGCCGCAGAACATATGGCAGTTTCTCGGGGATGTTGATGCTACTGTAGACAGAGTGGCCGAACTCGTGGAGCATTGTCGACATCCATCGTTCGTTGGGGACGATGTTGGCCAGGACTCGGACGTCCGTTCCGTCGCGTGTGATGTCGATGCAAAAGGCGTGGGGGTTCTTTCCTTTTCGCGGTTTGAAGTCGCCGCTTTTGCGGATGACCAGGTCAATCGGCAGGCCGATGCCTTCATAGAACTCGCGACAAATTTTGACGATGTCTAGTTCGGCGTAGATCTCGTCGAGGTCTGCCGCGAAGACCGCGGGAACTTCTTGAAAATAAGGATCATGATAATGCCACGGCATTAACTCGCTGACCTTGATGCCGCAGTTCTTCGCGAGTTGCGAGTCGATCTCGGCTTTCGCTTTGAGGAATGGTTTCCGAGTGAGTTTGTCGAGGCGGTCGAACAGTTTGATTAGATCTTTCCCGTTTTGCTCGTTGAGGTAGAGCTTCATGGCGTGGTAGTTGTCGAAGCCGAGTTTCTTGGCGGCCTTGTTGCGGAGTCGCACGAGTTCGAGCAGTTCCTTCTCCAGAATCTTGCCGACGTCCTTGCTCGCGAGGTAGACGTCTTTTCGGCGGTTGGAGAGCTTGGAAGTTTTTAGGACGTGGTAAACGTCGTTCGTCGAGAGTTCTTTTCCATCGACCTTGGCCCGGTACGTCCCGAACTTATGCTCAAACGAGTTGGCCAATTTGGTCATTCTTTTGAGGAGATCGGGTTCGACTTGTTTCTCCAGGAACGTCAAGTAGATCACGTCGACGGCCCGCCGTGTGACAGGGTCGTTGATTTTCTTGCGGTGTTCCTTCAAAGCCTTGACGCGACCGAACCATTCCTTGCTGGACAAGAAGGCATTGAGTTTATCCTCGGCCTTCGTTTTGGCCTGGAAGTGCTCGTCCTTGCCCGTGATGTTCGCCGTCCACCACGTGTAGCCGACGGTGATTTCGAGAGGGCGGACTTTGTTGGTATATTCCTTCACGAACCGCCGGGCCTTGGTGGTCCATTGAGTTGCTTTTCCCTTCCCCTGGGCATCCGCCTTCAGCGGCGTGAACACCGTGCAGACGACTAGAAGACCGATACAACTGACGAACCATTTCATTCCGACATACTCCACATATCCAAAGAGTGCGTTCAAGATTGCTACGCTTGATTGTGACCGGATGTGAGCCGAGATGCAACGGCTTGGTTCCGGGCAAACAAACTTGCAGAGAAGGAAATGGTGGGACCAGCGGAACGGCGAAATGAGTCGCCTTTCGCTCGGGCGGTCGGAGCCATAAGAATCGTATTTGTGCCTTTGTATTGGATTGTCGTCTTTCGCTCGGGCACTCGGATAAACAACTGTCGCCTTTTCGGTGGCACGTCCCCGAGCGCAGTGAGGGGCGTGGTTTCTCTCAGATCCCAAAAGACAACCACGCGCCTCGCTGCGCTCGGGGACGTGCCACCGAAGAGGATCTCTCTTGCGTTTGAGGCAATTATTTATCCGTCGTGTCCCTGCGAAATGATGCCTGTCTCTCCACCCTATTCCCTGTTCCTGATCCTAAATCATCACTCTTCGGTTATACAAATACCACTCGATCCCCAACAAACCCAAGGCCGCCAAAACAATCCATTTCCAAATCTCGCGTGGGGTTTCCCGCTCCGAACCCGCCCCGATGGTTTCGTCGCCAATTTTGATTCGCGGCTGTGGGTGGATGTTGCTTTCGTTCGGATCGAGCAAGTTAATGACGAAATGGCCACGCATCTTGGCATCTTCGCGGACGGCATAAATGCCCGTCGATCCAGTCTCTGTGAAAACGAATTTCGGACCTCCAGTACGTGCGATCGTTTGTTTCTTGCCGTCGGGCGAGAGAATCGTCAGCTCCTTGACGCTAGCTTCGGGCCACAGTTCTTTCTCCGTCCCTGGACGAACCACACGAGTCTGGATCGCGGCTCCAACGTTCCCAAGCACAATGATGACTTTCCGGAGGAAGAGCGGAAAACTCGGCTGCACCGGCCAGTTCGTGAGCAAGTCCCCATCTCCTTTTGTGATCGGAAACGTCGTCACCAAATCCGTGTAGCCTCGCCGAGACAACGTGAACAAAACCGGCATTTTCTTCCGCCCTTCGATCAACGTCGTCAGCGGGGACGGAAGTTTCTTACCTTTCTGGTCCGGATCGGTCGGATCATTCGCATACTCGTCCTTTACTTCGGGCCGCAAATTTTTGTACGTGTCGAACCGAAACGCTTTGTTGACGCCTACGTCCCAAAGCGTCGTCAGGTCTTGCAACAGCGGATGGTTCGGTCGGCTGACCGTCAACGTGGGATTCGAAACAACTTCCTCGCCGCGAATCCATGGAGGAGGTGGTTGATCGATGAAGAACGTATTGCTCTCGGGCATCTCCGCTTCCGTTTTCGGAGCACAACGGTCAAAGATGATCAAGTCGTAATCGCTGCTCCGCGCGAGTTGGCGATACTCGTCCGTGTCGATCTTCGCGGGGTTCATCCGAGTCACGGTCGCCAACTTCTCCACCGGCTTCTGGATAAAATACGCCGCGTCGAGGATGCGATTGCCGGGGGTGATCACGAGCACGTTGGCTTTTCGAGGACGTCCGATCGCGAGCCATGCTTTGTCGTCCAGTTCGAACTGATCGTTTGCGTTCTCGAGCGTTACCCGAAAGACCGGATGCGAGTCAACATTTACGGCCGGTGGCCGGAATGTCACGATGGCGTCGCCGGGTTGGTCTTTCACAATGGCATCACCTTTCTTCGCGTCCGTGACGATTTTCCGTTTCGGCAAGTCGATGTCCTTGTGCGTCACGTATTCCCAAACGCCGTTTTTTTGGACGTCGAGCACCAACCGAATGCCGTTCACATCCGCACCCCCAAAGTTGCTGACCTCAACAAGCAGTTGCAACTTTGGATTGGCCGGGTCTGGCACGGCTCCCTTTTTGTCCGTCAAACGAATTGCCGTGAATGACGTGATTCCGATGTTTCTGATGTCCGCGAGATCCGATTGGCCGATGCGTTGATAAAACAGCGTCAAGTTCCCGAGAGCCGAAGTGTTCCCGATTTGCCGCGAATTGAGTTTCGCGAGGGCCGACTCGGACAAGTCCGGAAATCGTCCGTCCGAGTAGAGATAAACGTCTGTGGGGATGCTTTTGCGTTGGGCGATCGTCTGTTCCTTCCCGTCGGGAGCGTTGTCGGGCTGAGCCGCCACGTTCTCGGTCGACTCCAGAGGATTCGCAAGACCATCGGCGAGGTTCAGCGCTTCCAGAATTCGCGTCGGGTGTTGGGTCTGTTGAATGCTCGCCACGGCAGCCTTCAGACGCCCCTGGTTGGTCGTGTACGTGCTCAACGTCGTGGCTCGCGAATTAAACACAACGACCATGCCGACATCCGAGGGACTATGAGCATCGATCTGTTTAATCGCCTCTTGTTTGGCCTTCTCCAGCCGAGTCATCCCGTCGAGATCACGAGCCGCCATGCTCGCCGAGTTGTCGATCATAATAATGTAGTGTTGGCCCTTCGTGTTCGTTCCGTAGATCCGGAATCCCATCACGGCATACAGCAGTACCAACGCAATCAACAACTGGATCAACAATAGGACGTTGCGTTTGAGCATCTGAAAGAGGGTATTAACGTGGAGATCTTCGACGCTCTTTTTCCAGAGGAATGTACTCGGGACTTGAAGCGGGCGGCGTTTGAGTTTCAAGAAATAGAGCAGCAAGATGACGACGGGCAGGAGTATGAAAATCCAACAGACCCACGCCGGAAGGACCAAGTGATAACTAATTCGGAAATTCTTTTGGAGCCACTCGTTGGCCTCGATTTCCTGACCGTTCAAGTGGAGAATGAAAAAAACGACGCCCGGCACCGTCAGCAAAAATAATAACGCCAAAGTCGCTGGAAACCAGGCGTTCGCTGCAAATCGACCGAGCGAGGACAACAACGAGCGCATCAACGTCACCTACTCGTCACGAGGGAGAATCGGGCTAGCATCCGGGAATTCTGCGTATCGCATAATCTCCGTCATCGTATCGGTTCCCGCAACTCGCCTCAAGCCTCTGAAGATTTCCACATCTTTGCAATACCCTCTGAGCCCGGGGCGTCTATATTGACAGAGCTTCCTCAATTGGAGGCCACGCTGTTGGAGAATTAAGCGTCGTGTTTTGAAAAGCAACTTTTCAAAACACGGCTCTCTTTCGTCCGACGTCCCCAGAAATTGTTCATTGGCTTCTCACGATCTATGGAGAGTGTGCGAATGCGTGTATCGAGTTCAGTTTTATGTCGTGTCCTTCGTGATGTGGCCCTCGCCGTTTGCGGGGCATTCATCTTGTTGAGCGCGGCGAGCTACGCAAAGGCCGACGACTGGCCCCAGTGGCTCGGCCCAAAGCGTGATGGCGTGTGGCGCGAAAATGGCATTTTGAAGAAGTTCCCCGAAGGCGGGCCGAAGGTCCTTTGGCGATACAAAATTGGAGCAGGGTACTCGGGTCCAGCGGTCGCGAATGGTCTCGTTTACGTCACCGATCGATTGTTGGGCAAGGACGAAAAGAATCCCGATAATCCATTCAAAACGCCACGCGTAACCGGTGTCGAGAGAGTCGTCTGTCTCGACGAGAAGACCGGCAAAAAGAAATGGATTTTCGAGTACGAGTGTCCTTACAAAGTCAGTTACGCAGCGGGTCCGCGAACGACTCCCATCATCGAAAACGGAAAAGTCTACACGCTCGGAACGATGGGCGACCTCTACTGCCTCGACGCCAAAACTGGAAAGAAGATTTGGCACCGAGATGTCCTGAAGGACTACGCCAAGAGAGTCCCACGATGGGGTTTTGCTGGACATCCCCTCATCGACGGGGATCGTTTGATTTGCCTGGTCGGGGGCAAAGGTAGCGTCGCCGTTGCGTTCAACAAGAACACTGGAGAAGAAATTTGGAAAAACCTGTCGGCGAGCGAGCCCGGTTATGCCCCGCCTATGATCTACGAAATCGCCGGAAAACGCCAACTCATCATCTGGGACGCGAACCGAGTCCACGGCCTCAATCCCAAGACCGGCGAAGAATATTGGGCGCATGAATTCCTCCCACGCGCTCGTCCGCTGAAGGCCGGAATGTCGATCCCGACTCCCCGCCTCGATGGTCGAAAGATCTTCGTCTCGTGCTTCTACAACGGCTCGTTGCTGTTGCAGGTAAACAAAGAAGGAACGGACACCAAAACCGTCTGGCAGCAGTCGGGACGCGGGGTCGCTCCACGGGAGACCAAATCGCTCCACAGCGTCATGGTCACGCCATGGATCATTGGCGACTACATCTACGGTTTCGGAAGCTACGGTGAGCTTCGTTGCATCGACAAGAAAACCGGCAAACGTGTCTGGTCGAGCTTGAAGGCGGCCGGCCGAAACGGCGCGCCGAACCGATGGGGTACGGCGTTCATGGTTAGGAACGGTGACCGATTCTTCATGTTCAACGAACACGGCGAATTGATCATCGCCAAACTCTCTCCGAAGGGTTACAACGAAATCGACCGCGTGAAGCTGCTCGAGCCAACGAACAAGATGGCGGGAATTTTCGGAAAAGCTCGATTCGTCGTTTGGTCGCATCCAGCTTTTGCCAACGGCTGCATGGTCGCCCGCAATGACAAAGAGATCATCCGCGTCTCGTTGAAGGCTGATCAATAACACATCCCTTTCACGGGTTGTCGGAATGTTTGCCGAGGGACGTACTTTCGAGTGCGTCCCTTTTGCTTTCGTAGGGTGGGGCTGCGTGGATGGTCGGATGAAGAAGTGCCGCGTTTGGGGAGTGTCGCCTTTCGCTTGGGAGATCGGATCAGTAAGATTCGTGTCGGATTGATCCGTCCGCCCAAGTAGCAGCGCGACTCCAGAGCGAGCAGACAAACACGAAGCGATAGCCCACCATTCTCTCTCCAAACTTTACGAGGTATCCATGCGTTCTTTTTTCGTTGCCCTTCCACTCCTTCTGACTGTACCGAATCTCACTTTTGCCCAAGCCCAATTCTTTCAACCGAAGAAACAGCGAATTCTAATTCTGGGAGACAGTAACACGTTCGCCGGGCATTACGTCACGTACTTGGACGTTTACCTCTACACTCACTTCCCGGAGAAAGATTGGGAATTGCTCAACGTTGGTCTCCCCAGCGAAACGGCTTCAGGGCTCTCCGAACCGGACCATCCGTTCCCTCGCCCAAGCGTTCACACTCGCATCGACAAAGCGCTGGCGAAGACCAAACCAGATATCGTCTTCGCGTGTTACGGGATGAACGACGGCATCTACCACCCAAACAGCAAGGGACGATTTGCGGCCTACAAGTCAGGGATACTCAAGGTGGTGAAGAAGGCTCAGCAAACGGGAGCAAAAGTTGTCCTCGTGACAACTCCGCCATTCGATCCGGTTCCGGTGCGAAAACGCCTGGCTCCCGCCAACGCGAAGGAGTTCAGCTATCGAAAGCCCTTCGCAAGGTATGACGAAGTGTTGACGAAGTATTCGCAGTGGCTCGTCGGTCTCCGCAAAAAGAAGTTGACGGTCATCGACGTCCACACTCCGACGAACAAACACCTGAAGGCAGTGCGAAAGACACAGCCGAAATATCGGCTCGCCGGTGACGGCATACATCCGAACCACACCGGGCACTGGATCATGGCAGCGGAAATTCTTCTCGGCTTGAATGCTTGCGGCACGGTTGCCGACATCCTCGTCGACGCGAAAACCAAAAAAGTCCGTGGGGAACCAAAGGTAAAACTCAAACGTGTGAAAGATGGCTTCGACATTACTTGGAAATCTCGTTTGCCCATGCCGATCGATTCGCGATGGCCAAAGGAGTTTCCCAAGCAGAAACGCTATCAGGACAAGTTGAATCGATATCGCTTGACGGTCAAGGAGCTTACCCCAGGGAAGTACGATCTCTTGGAAGGCGACAAGAAATTGGGGAGGGTCACGGCGGAGGATTTGGAGAAGGGCATCGATCTCACGCGATTCCCGGCTTTATCCACGAACCGGCGTGCCCAGAAGGTTCTGAAACTCGCCGGCGAGCGTCAGCGGATTCTTGGTCGCTCGTGGCTCTCGCACATTGGCCACAAACGACTGAACACGCCTAAAGGCATGCCGCTCGAGAAAGCCAAGGACCAATCGCGGAAACTCGAACAACAGATCCGAAAGTTGGCCGAGCCGAGTTCGATCACGCTGCGATTACTTCGAGCGGTCAACGAATGAAAATAGCTCTCAAGGCTTGCGGCGGCTGTGGATTATGGGGGGTGGAGAAAGTAGTCGGCACACTCCGTGTGCCGTAACCATAGTAGTAGGCACGCGGAGTGTGCCGTTATCTTTTGTCTTTGATCTTGGAGTGCGTCGGCTTGACGACGCTTTGGTAGTTTTTGTAATTGTATTGTGTTCCTTCACCGCACGGTCAAGCTCGCACACTCCAACACAGTATCACGAATTCATCGAACTCATATATCTCATCTCCGCGGATTCACGCCTTGCGGAATGCCCTGCGACGGAACAGGCTGTCCGGGAGTCACAATCGGACCGAAGTTCTGTTGCGGAACAGGACGCGGAGTCGAAAGCTGTGGCACACTTGGCGAAGCACTCGGAGGAGCGCCGCCGTTAGGCAACGGATCTCCTTGGAGTTGCAATCCCTGGTTACGAAGAATGCTGGAGCGATCCAACAAGTCGTCCGGGGAGGCCACTTGCTCCGGAATGAGGTCGTACCGTTGTCGCCGAATGTCTCGGAATGTGTAGGGAATCAAATTCTCCGACACGAAATCGATTGGGAAATACTCATACCACGGCGCATCGATCGGCTGGTCCACCACGAGTGTTTGATAGCCCGGCGCGAAGATCCGAATGCGATGTATCCCGTAATGA
>CAYYUU010000267.1:0-8477 GCA_964474955.1 uncultured Alcaligenaceae bacterium
CAAGAAAAAGATGAAGGCCAAGAAGGTTAATAATATAGTGCCCGTCCGAGGGAAGATTGATGATCCCAAACTCCCAGCTAACTCAATCGACTTGATTTTGATGGTTGACGTCTATCACGAATTCTCACACCCATTTGAGATGACACGAAAGATGTTGAAGTCTCTCAAAAAGGGCGGACGATTAGTGTTTGTGGAATATCGCAAGGAAGACCCTAAAGTGCCGATTTTGCTTGTCCACAAGATGTATAAAAAACAAGTCATCAAAGAGATGGCCATTCATCCCGAGGCGAGATATGTGAAGACGATCGGAATCCTGCCGCGACAACATATTATTATCTTTGAGAAGAAGTAATATGGAATAAGTTGATGGTTCCAAAAAGTAGTAGGCACACTCCGCGTGCCGTGACCAGAAGTAGTAGGCACACTCCGTGTGCCGTTGTCTTTGTTTTGCTTTGGAGTGCGGCAGGTCGATGCCGCTTTGGTTTTTGATTATCTTGGTTCCTAACGCCAGCAAGTTCGCACACTCGGAAACAAAATCCGGACAATCATTTAATTCGCGTTCCGAGTGTGCCTAATATTTTTGGTAAAGGCACACGGAGTGTGCCTACTACTTCCCCATCCAAATCCCCCTTCCAAAAAACGACCAAATACGCTCCAATCCGCTACAGCGCTCCAGATTTCGTGATCTGGCTCAAGATCACTTGGCCCAAGCTGTGCAGGTTGTTTGGATGACCACAATTCCTCACGCACCCCAACCACGCGTTGCTTCGCCCGCTTTACTGCCCGAAGTGCGCCTGGAAGTTCGGCATGGTGCGACTCGTCCGGTGGTGTATTCGCTTGCCGACGTCAGCTTTCTGATGGGAACGGTCCCCGGGTGCGACCTGCGCGTTCCCGGTGCCGGACTTCCACCGGTGGTGTGTACGATTCTCCGACGACCCGGAGAAGTCGGATTCCGCAAGCTCGCTCCCATCGCACCCATCAAGATCAATGGCCAAACCGCTGGACACATGGCCCTATCCGATGGCGATGTGATTTCTGTGGGAGCCGTCGAAATCGTCGTCAGGATTACGATGCCCGAGTCCGAAGGCTTCGAACCGGCTTCGGAGAACTCTACCCAGGCCACCGAGTTGGCCCGCGTCCGTGAATTGCTCACGCAAAAGGAAAACGAACTTGCGGCGAAGGCCGAGCAACTCGCGGTGGCCCGAATGTCGGCGGAAACATCCCAAAACGAAAAAGGCCAGGCGAGTCAACTCGAACGCCGCGAGTTAGACCAACTGCGGCAAGAACTCGAAGAGTATGGCCAACAACTCGAACAACAACGGCAACAACTCCAGGTCCAAGCGAAAGCCTTTCAAGAACAGCACCAACAGCACGAACGCGAATACCAACGGCAACAACAAGAATTGAGCCAACGCTGGGAACAACTCCAACGAGCCGAGCAAAATCAATCGATTCCCCAGACGCTCAAGGAACGAGAACTCCAGGTTGCCACGCGCGAAGCCGAACTCCACCAACGGCAGGCCAACTTACAAAATCAAATCGAGGCCGTGAATCAGCAGCGCCAGGAGATGGCCAAGGTCCGGCAAGAACTCGCCGACATCCGCAAACAACTCTACGAGCGATACCAGGAACGCCGCGACCGACTCGCCGACATGCAAGAGGCCGTCCAAAAAGCCGCCAGGAAAGTTCAAGAACAAAAGCGGCAGTTCGAAAGTGGCCAACTTCAACAGACCGCCAAACTCCAGGAGCAAACCAAGTACGCCACGCAACTCGAAGAACGGATGGCCGAGTTGTCCCGCTACGACGAGCAGTTGCAGCAGCAAAAAGAAATGTTGGCCGAACGGTCACGGCAACTCGAAATCGAAGTCTCGAACCGTTTGCAAGTGTGCAAGCAGCAAGAAGAACAACTCGCTGCCGAACGCCAACAACTCGAAAACGAAAAACACCAACACCGAAACGACCTCGTCCGGCTCGACCGCTCGCAGGCCACGTTCGAAGACCGCAAGGCCCAGTACGAGGTCCAAGACGAACAAATTCGCGAACGCGAAAAAGAACTCGAAGCCGAACGTTCGCGACTCGAAACCCAAGCGACCCAACTCGACGAGTGGCACACAAAGTTGACCACGACGTCACAACAACTGGACGAGAAGAAAAGCAAACTCGAAGAGGAAACCGCACGGCTGAAGGAGAAGGCCCAGACTCTCGAGTCTCAACAAACGATGATGGCCGGTCTCCGCAACCGCATGGAGCAAATGCGGGAGGAGCTTCGCGCGACCGAGCAACAACTCACCCACGAGCAAGAACAAATCCAAGAACAAGAACAACGCCTCGCCGAAAAAGAGAAGGAACTCCAACAACTGCGGCTTTCGACCGAAGCCGAGCGACAGTCGCTCATCGAGGAACGCTCAAAAATCGGCGACCGAAGTCAGGTCATGGAAACCGCCGTCACACAATTACGCCAGGCCCAGGCGAAACTCGAACAAGCCGAACAACGCCTCGAACAAGAGAGCCACGAAGTTCAGGAACGCGAAGCCGCCCTCGCTGGAAAATCAGAGGAACTCGAAACCAAGGCCCAGGAACTCGCAGAACTCCAGCAGCGGATCGATTCCGACCGCGAAGCCCTCCTCGAACGCATGCAGTTGCTTTCCCAGGCCGAGCAAGCTCGGGAGACGTTGCAAGAACAACTCCGCCGACGCTCCGAAGAATTGACGCAGAAGCAGCAAGCCCTCGACGAAGCACTCAAGGACCAGAAGACAAGAGTCAAGAGTCAAGAGTCAAGAGCCCAGGAACTCGAAGCCAAAGAGCAAGAACTTGAGGCCAAAGAGCAAGAGCTGGAATCTCGACTCCAGGCCCTCAACTCGCAACTCTCAAGCATGGACGAGAGAGAACAGTCGCTCGAATCTCGACTCGCGGCGCTCCAGGAAGAAGGTCGTCATATTGCCGAGCAACGCAAACAAATGACGATCGAAAAGGAGCAATTCGAAACGCTCAAGCAGCAAGCGGAGGAGGCCGCCGCTCGGACTCGCTCGGAATTCGAAGCCGCCAAGCAAGAGGCCGTCGACCTCCAGGAACGCTTACCCGAGTTGGAACTGCGAGCCGGAACGGCGTTCGAACGCCTCAGCCACGCTCGGGAACAACTCCGGGAACACATCAACGAAGTCCACGCCTACGCCCAAGAATGTCAGGAGCATCTCGACAAATTGCGAGCGGGACTTCAACACGACGGCGAACGCTTACAAACTCGCGAGCAGTCGTTGGTTGCCCAACAAGACCAACAGCGGTTGGCCATTGCCGCCTTCCGCCAACAGCTCTTGGAGTGGCAAGGTCGACTCACTGACATGCGACGCATCTTGTCGGCGAGCGAAAGTCGGCTCGGTCTGCGCGAGGCCCAGGTCGCGAATCAAGCTCGCCACATCGACGAGGAAACGACTCGGTTGGCTCAACAGGCCGAAGACCTCCAGAACCAACAACGCGTCGTCGAATTCCAAAAAGGCGAGATGACGCACCACTTGAGCGACATGCGAGATTGGTATCGGCAGAAAATGCGAGACCTGTCGGGCATCGATGGGGCGAATCAAGAAGCTGCGGAATCGGACCGCGACATCATCCCGTTTTTGGAAGACCTCGATCCGGTCGACCAGAAACTCGGGGAACTGCTCACTTCGTTGGGTCTTATCGAAGCGGATGCACTCCAGGCATTGTTCGTCGAAGCTCGCCGCCAACGCCGTTCGCTCCGGCAAGTTCTGTTGGCCGGTGGGACGGTCTCGCTCTACCAGATGGCACTCATCGAAGCGGGCAACGTCGATGCCTTAATGCTTGGGCCAGTACGTGTAGTCGATCGGCTGGCGCGGACCCACTACGAAACGGTCTACCAGGTGTTCGATCCGACCCGAGGACACGAGGCGACGTTGCGCATCCTCAACGAGGAAGAGATGGAAGACGCCATCCACCCCGACGAGTTTCGTCATCGCTTCGGGCACGCCTTGGTTTCGCACCCGAACTTGCAATCGAACCTCGAAGTGTTGGACATCCACGGTCGTCCCGCCGTCTTGCAATCATGGGTCGTTGGGTTGCCGAGTACGGACTGGCCCGAGTTGGTGAGCGCACCGGGCGTTTGGTATCGCATCATGAGCCAAGCAGCACTAGCACTCCACACGATCCACAACGCAGGAGTCGTCCACGGACATTTGCAACCACACCACTTTGTGCTCACGTCGAACGGGACCGTGAAACTCTGCGGCATCGGCGAACCGCCGTGGTTGACCGATGACCCTGATGGCGAACATTATTGGGAAGACCCGCGAGACGACCTCCGTGCGTTGGGCGAGATTGCGACGACTTGGGCTGCGGCAGATGGACAAGGGGGGCAGGGCTTGCCCGATTCGCTTCGGTTGATTCTCGCTCGATTGCACACGGACGATCCCGAACAACGAATCGTCAATGCCAATGAGTTGTTAGAGATCTTCGACACCGTGAGTGCTGACGTCCCCGACAACGCCGACGAATGGCAGCAATTCCTCGGACACGTCAATCACCACCAAACGCCCGGACCGATGCTCCGGCAGTCGGCGTGACAGTGATACCTCGCTGTCGATCGGTTGGTTTGGAGAGTTCCTTTTCGCTCCGCGAAAAATGGCCAAAGACACGCGTTCTTTCGCGGAGCAAAAGACGACTTTCCAAAACAGCAAAGCGAAAGAACTTCTCGCGGAGCGAAAAGCAACTTCCCAAACAACACTTGTAGGTCCTCGCATTCAATGGACCAATGTTCCACTCGCTCGGATCGTCCGGATTGCGTACAATACAATCTCATTATCTCCCTTAATATTCGAAAGCACGTCCATCCAGCTGTGGGTGCTCAACGGCCCATGGCAAACGATTTAGCCGCCTGCTTCGTCTTTTTTTTGGATGGCTATTTCATCATAGGAGCCCCTCCCCATGCGAGACGTCCGTTCCTCTTTGCAAAGTCTAAAAATCGCGTTGTGCTGTTTGGCATTCGTTCCAAGTTTGGCCCGATCCGAGCAAGACACTCCACAGCCGAACACTCCACAGCCGAAGGATTTGACTCCGTTGCCCAAGGATGCTGTTGCGAGACTCGGGACTCTTCGATTTCGCCAGGCAAGTTCTGTGACTTCGTTGGCGTTTCGGACGGACGGAAAAGGTCTGCTCGCGGGAGGTGGGCCAGAAGCCGTGGAAGTTTGGAGCGTTCCGGGTGGGCTGCCGATCACAAAACTGAAGGATCGGTGGGTCCAACGAATCGAGACTTCGGGACCTCGAAAAACCATCGTCACCGGCAACGCGTTTGGAGAGGTGACGTTCTGGAATGCTCGGACCGGCAAGCAAGTGATCGCAGACAAAAAGCACGACGGAGCAATGACGGCCATGGTCGTAGGCTCTGACGAAGAGGTGTTGTACACGGCAGACGATACCGGAGCGATTTTCGCATGGTCGTTGACCTGGCGAGAACGCATCCACGAATTCCCTGCGCAAGGGTCGGAGATCACGGCGCTGGCCATTTCCAACAACGGCAAGATTTTGTTCTCGGCCAGTTACGACAGAACCATTCGTTTTTGGGACGCCCAGACGAAGAAAGTGGTCCGGACGCTCGCCCCAGGCACCCAGGTGAAATGTTTGGCGCGTTCGAAGGACAATATTCTTTATGCGGGCGGGCAGGATGGCCAGGTCCGGGCCTATGACGCGACGACAGGAAACCAGGTGGCGGTTTGGAAAGCCCATGACGACGTCGTGATGGACTTGTTGCTGACGTCCAAGGGCCAGGTCGTTTCGAGCGGATATGACGGAACGATCCTGGTGTGGGATCCGAAAACCAAGAGAGAGGTCCGTCGCATCAAGACGTCGCCCCAGGAAGCGAGTGTCATGGCGTTGTCACCAGACGAAAATTATTTGGCAACGGGTGGAAGTAGTGGCGTGATCCGGTTGTGGGATCTGGCGACGGGGAAAGAAGTGGTCGAAAAGGTCGGCTTCTATGGGGCGATCAAAACCGTGGCCCTATCTCCAGACGGAAAGACCCTGGCCTGTTGTGATGGAACGGCGGAAATTCGAATCTGGGACTTGAAGACGAATAGGGAGAAACACCGCTGGGAGTTGTCGTCCGGAAGCGCCGTCAGCCTCCAGTTCTCTCCGGATGGGAAAACGTTGGGGTTCGTCGACGAAGCTGGTTCGGTCCGCACGTTCAACACCACAACCGGTAAACCGAGTGAAAAATTGTCCGCCAAGATTGAGGCGAGTTCGTGTTGTTTCTCTCCGGATGGAAAAACGTTGTTCGCTGCGTGTCAATTCGGTGTTCGTCAGTGGGACGCTGAAACGGGAAAACAGCAAGGCACACTCAAGACGACATGGCCTGCACAAGTCGTTGCCATCTCCCAAGACGCCAAAATGATTGCTGCCGGTGGGGAGAAAGGTATCGTCGTTTGGGACGCCAAGACCAAGGCTAAAGTCCGCGAACTGTCGGTCGGGAGTCGGACGGCGGCCTTGGCATTCTCGCCGAGCGGCGTCCTCGTGTCGGGACATTACGACGGAAGAATCCGCACCTGGAACATATCGACAGGGAAGGTCCGTCGCGAATTACTCGGACACGAAGGGGCCGTTTACGCTCTTGGTTTTTCGCCGACGGGGCTGTTGTTAGTCTCGGGCGGCTTCGACAAAAGGGTGATCCTTTGGGAACTCGCGAGTGGGGAATACCTCAACGACAGGAAAGGTCACAAGGGACCGGTCTATTCGTTAGCCGTCACTCCGAAGGGAACCACGGTATACTCCGGGAGTGAAGACACGACGATTCTGGGATGGAAATTACAACGTCCCGTGGCCGACGAACCGCTCCCTGAGGCCCAATTGAGACAGCGGTTGTCCTCGCTTTGGAGGAGTTTGGCTTCCGAAGATCCGAATACCGGCTACCGGACGTTCGAAGCGTTTATGGCAGGCCGGAAGACGACCGTGGCGTTTCTCAAGGAGGAACTGGGGCTGTTTCCCCGAGCGACGATTTTGCAATTCCTGGAGGACCTTGGGTCGGAAAAGTACAAAGTCCGGGCTCGGGCTATGATCTCGATCCGCAAAGTTGGATCGACGATCCGACCTCTACTCGAAGAACATCTGGAAACGACGAAGGATTTGGAGGTGGAGACTCGCCTCCGGGACCTGATCCAAGAACTCGACCGCCCGAACTCGCTCACGAGAGCCCAAGAACGGTATCGGCTGCTCCGGATCGTCTCGTTGCTCGAAACGGAAGGAACTCCCGACGCCATCACGCTGCTCAAGAGGATCGTGAAGAGTGCTGCCGAAAGTCAAGTCATCAAGGCCGCCGAACTTGCGTTGCTGCGGTCGGCGCGACGGAACGAAATGGAAAAATAAGAGTCCCCGTTTGGTTCGTCTGAGATGGTTGCTTTTCGCTCCGCGACAAGATTCTTCATTTCTCTTTTCTCCATTGCTCAATCGCATCGGCATCGATTTTTTGGTCTTGCTCCATGAGTCGTTTGGCTTCGCGTTTTTCGTCTTCGGAGGCCAACGCAAGCCAACTCCGCACCGTGAGAGGCGGTTCGGTACTTCGCAGATCACCGTCGCGAATGGCGGCCAAGTAGAGCGTCCGGTCGCCGGTATCGAGTGTTGTTTCGACCCGGCATTCCAGCCATCCAACGGGGTTCGGCAAACGAGGCAAACCGCCGGGAGTTTGCTCCCATTCTGAATCCGCCATTTTGTCGAATTCGTGTCCTGTCCGCAGGCCAAACCTCGCCACGACGTCGACTCGGTTTATGCCGAGGAGGTGTAGCACAAACCGCCTCGCTTCTTCGACGAGGCGCCACGTATGGTGGTGTTTTGCCAAGCCGACGATCACTCTTGGATGGGCAAGTGAGATGGACGCTTGACTCACGAACGTTGCAATCAACCCACCTTGCGATCGTTGCGTTTTCGTCGTGAGTAACCAAATCGGTGGGTCGAGCTGACCAAACACACTTAATGCGGCAGATGATTTCATGTTAGGTATTCTTCCAAACCAACAAATAATCCTAAGAATCGCACTTTTCGGTTCATAAGCCATAAAGCAAAATCAATGAATTCATACTAATCATCATAATCGACAAACTCGGATCGATGTTTGCGAGAATACCTCGTGCGAGGAACGGACACACGTTGTCAGGTGCTGCACGCATGAGTACTAATTGATGTAGTTATGGCTTGCCATGACGACTCCTCGAGGTAGTGACTAAGCGATACTCGCGTGGGGTATCGTTTTGCGCTGGGAGTCACTACCTCGAAGTTTTTTCCCCTCATGCCTTCCTACTTACGGGCTCTAATTTGGACTCTTCGATCATCACGCCGAATCCGTGACCGTCCGATATCTGGATCATCCCATTTTGAATAGTTGGTTGCCCCTCGACCCAACTCATCCAGGGACGTCCAGACTCGGCCAGTGGGTCGGGGTACAAAGCGACGATGGCATGGAGTAACCAAACATCAGCTCCACG
>CAYYUU010000268.1:0-8434 GCA_964474955.1 uncultured Alcaligenaceae bacterium
AGATAACACTGTGGGTGAGGGGAAAACTTTCGGTCTCAAAGTGAGCGCGGTTTAAGTAGACCCCCTACAACGTCGGTTGGATTTCCAAAAACAGGTCGGCAAGGCGCACGCCCAATCCGAGTGAAATGCGATAGAGTGTTTCGATCGACGCGGAGTTTTTGCCGAGTTCGATCTGAGACAAGTAACCCAGCGAAACACTGGTTCGTTCGGCCATCTCTTTCAACGTCAACCCGAGGGCCTTTCGTCGTTCTCGGATGGCGTGGCCCAGCTTTTCCCGCAAAGCATCTTCGGAAAGACGCAACAACCCCTTGCTCTGGAGGCAGTCGAAGACGGTCTTTTCGATTTGGTGGGAGCTGAACGGTTTGGCGACGTAGTCATAGATGTGGGCACGGAGACACTCGACGGCGCTGTCCATCGACGGTTGTCCGGTGATCACGATGATGCTGGCGTCGGGTTGGAGTTCTCGGACAAACTGGAGCGTGACGGTCGGGTCGCGACCCGGGATGAACCAATCCAAAATGACCAAATGGAAGACTTCTTGCTTCAAAGCGTCCTCCATCAACGCCGAGTCCGAGACCGTCGTGACTCGGAATTTATGTCGAATGAAGATTTTTTCAATCAACTGGCAAATCTGGGCGTCGTCGTCCAAGACGAGAAGGCGCACATCGCCGGCGGCAAAAAACAGATTTCCTGGTCCGATTCCTGGCTCGGTGTGGTTCTGCTGCTCTTCGGAATTCGTGACGGGCGTGTCGAGGTTTTCGTTTTGGGGTAGGGGCAAAGTCATGTCTTCTCCTTTTCACCAGGACCGCCTTCTTCCTAATCGACGAATTGGAGAGGTGTGACGAGGGGTGGGTGCGAGCGAAGTCTGAGTATCGGGTTGGTCTTGTCGTTCGGGTCCGCAAGCAACGAAAAGGAGGCGTTGGATAATTTCAGTATGTAAGGAAACGTACAGCATTTTCAAGCAAATCCGAGATGAATTTTCTGGGAGGCTCGGTTCTTTCATACTTTCGTGTCAGTTTTCGTTTGAAACCATGACAAAATACGAGTCCCGAGACGCAAGTTAGCAATTTCATTGCTCGTGCGGCCAACGAACCCAGGGGCTCAACATTGAGACAGTTATTACGCCACACGCACTTCCTCAATCATCTCAGCGACCTCGCGGAGGACCAGTTCGATGGCCTTCCCTTCGGAACTTCCGAAAGCCGTGAAAGGTTCGGCCATCACATCTTCACAGAGTTTTAGAATAGATAATGCGCATTTCGTGCCTTTGACGAACCGCGAAGTCGATTGGCCTGCCTCGTAAATGCCCTGCAGGCGCTTGATGGCGCGCAGGAGTTCTTGGGCTCGGGCGTCCTCGTTCGCCCTTGTTGCTTCATAGCATGTGACGAACAAACGCGGAAAAATGTTCCCGCCACCGGCAACGCCGCCGTCGCCGCCTAATTGCATGGACTTGACCAACAGCGCTTCGGGTCCCATCAAGATGGACCAATCGGGGCGAGTGTTTCGGATTTTCATGAGGCGTTCGAAGTATTCGAGGTCGCCGCTGCTGTCCTTGATGCAGATGATGTTGGGACGAGTCGCCAACGTTTGCAATGTCTCGAACTCGAACCAAACTTTCGTCAAACCAGGCATGTTGTAGAGCATCAACGGCAACGGCAATTCGTCGACGAGGCGCTCGACGTATCCGATCAGTTCGGCTTGGCCGGTCGGGAAGTAATACGGAGTCGAAAGCACGAGAGCAGCGGCCCCGGCATCTTCGGCGACGAGTGACAGATTCACCGACTCGACGAACGACGTGTCCGTGATGCCGACCAAGACGGGGACGCGACCATCGACAATTTCGCAAACCTGCCCTATGAGTTCGCGTCGAAGCCGATAGCTCAGGCTCGGGCCTTCGCCCGTTGTGCCCAGAATGAACAAGCCGCTGACTCCACCAGCGATAACATGTTCGAGGAGCCGACCAAGCCCGACTTCGTCGAGCGTGTCACGGTCGCGAAGTGGCGTCACGAGCGGAGGGATGATTCCTTGGAACCGACGCGCGGGATTCGAACCTATCGTCATGGTATGGTCTCGGGTTGAAAGCTTTCGCGAGGCTTGTTGAAGTTCTATTTTACCACGTCGGTTGAGGATAGCGAGATGTGGATGTTTTGAGTAGGTTTTACAAGCCTGGAGCGCGAGCGAAGGATCTGTCTCGTCCTTCGCTCGCGCTTCAGGCTTGTGGAAAATCGCCTTCTTCGGTTCCCTACTCCCCGCATTGAGCCTTCCAGCGCAACCAATGGTCGACCAGCACGAGAGCCATCATTGCCTCACCCATCGGCACGAATCGCGGTAGCAAACACGGATCGTGTCGGCCCTTGGTGACGATTTCCGTTATTTGCTTGTCGCGAGTGACGGTCTGTTGCGGCTGTGGCAAGCTACTCGTCGGCTTGATGGCGACGCGGCAGACAATAGGTTCGCCGCTACTGATGCCGCCGAGCATGCCGCCGTGTCGGTTGGTTTCGGTGCCGATTGTGTCGTCATCTTTGAGCGTGAACTAGTCGTTGTTTTCACTCCCACGAGAGCTTGCAACGGCGAAACCGGCGCCATATTCGAAGCCGACCACGGCGTGCAATGACATCAAAGCCTTGTCGAGGTCGTCCTTGAGCTTGTCGAAGATGGGCTCGCCCCATCCGGCAGGAACGCCGGTCGCGACCAACTCCGACACTCCCCCAATCGAATCGCGTTCCTTTCGGACTTGCTCGATGAGGGCGATCATCTCTTCGGCTTTGTCTGGAATGGGACATCGTACGGGTGCGGCCTCAACGTCTTGCAAAGTCACGGCTGTTGGATCGGGTATGTCCGCCACGACCGAACCGACTTGCTTCACGTAGCCAACGATCGCGATTCCTTGTTGGGCGAGAAGTTTCTTGGCAATGGCTCCGGCGGCGACCCGGCACACAGTCTCGCGAGCGCTCGACCGACCACCGCCTCGATAATCGCGAAAGCCATACTTGGCATCGAACGTGTAGTCCGCGTGACCAGGACGGTATTTGTCCTTGATGTCGGAATAGTCGCGGCTTCGTTGGTCCTTGTTGCGGAAGAGAATCCCGATGGACGTTCCGTCGGTTTTGCCTTCGAAAACGCCCGACCAGATTTCCGGGAGGTCCTCTTCCTTGCGTTGCGTGACGATGGCCGACTGTCCGGGACGTCGTCGCTCCAGGTCTGGCAAGAGATCTTCCTCACTCAACTCGAGGCCGGGAGGACAACCGTCGATGATCAACAAGTATCCGGGGCCGTGGCTCACGCCAGACGTCGTTATTCGAAAGAGTTCGCCAAAGGAATTTCCAGGCATGATGGGTCTACTCGATAGGGGGCATCTTGGAGGACTGAACGTCCGGAAGTGGGAACGGCGATTTTCGAGGTGTTTTTGTAGTAGTAGGCACACTCCGTGTGCCGTTGTCTTTTGTATTGTTCTGAAGTGCGTCGGCTTGACGCCGCACTCCAAAACAAAAACCAAGACAACAATACGAAAGCGGCAGCTACGCTGCCGCACTCCAAAACAAAGACAAAAATACGAAAGCGGCAGCTACGCTGCCGCACTCCAAAACAAAAACAAAAACAAAGACAACGGCACACGGAGTGTGCCTACTACTATCAAAACACCTCGAAAATCGCCGTTCCCACTTCAAAACGTTTTGTCGTTTGGTTTTCTTTTCCGACCATTTCCACTTGTGTCAATCGGCGCGTTTATGCCAAATCGCCGGGTTGCGCCTGATTGTCCTCGACGAACATAGCGAGCCAGCACTTCGACAGTTTGGTTGCACCCGTTCCGCCCTTCATATTACATAGAGATAGATAAACGTGCGACGTGCGGATTCTCAAGCAGAAGGCCTTTCCATGCGAACATTCCTCGGAATAGTGTTGGTCCTGGTCATCGTGAACCCAACTTGCGGACAAGGAGTCGTCAAAATCGGCGAAGCCGAGAAGCGGTTCAACGTTGAGTTGGACCTGCAAAAGTTCCCGCAAGACACGCCGACCAAAGCGATGACGTCGATTGCCGTCGCCCTCAACACCGGAAGGCTCAAGTACATGATGGCGCATCTGGCCGATCCGAAGTTCGTGGACGAGCAAGTCGGCGAACTCGTCAAGAATTACAGATCCAGAAAGTTCCCAGGCATCGAACCAGAACTCGATCCGGACCTGGCCAAAAAAATCGTGGCCTATCGAGATTTCCTCAAGAAGGTCCAGATTCACTTTCGGGATGACCCGAGTTTGGTGCGCGACCTGCGACAACTGGCCATCGCGGTCAGGACCGGGAAGATCGACCAGCGCGACGTTCCTGCCGACCCGCAGCGTGGGATACCTAAAGGAATTGTGGTTTTGTCGGCTCGGGGTGTTCCTGGACGGCAAGCGTACTTCCAAAACATCAACGATCGTTGGTACTTGCTCAACAGGCAAGTTGGGCAGTAGTCGCCAGTCTTATAAAATGAGGCCATGACTTTTTGAATATTCGTCATCGACTCTGTCACGAAGGCAATCGACATGGCCAACGATTCGATAATCGACCTGCGTAGTGATACCGTCACCCGTCCGACCGAAGGAATGCGAGCCGCGATGGCTGCCGCTCCCGTCGGCGACGACGTGTTCGGGGAAGACCCCACGCTCAACGAACTTGAGAACCGCGTTGCCGAGATGTTCGGCAAGGAAGCGGCCTTGTTTGTGCCGTCGGGAACAATGTCCAACCAAATCGGCGTGCGGATTCATACCACTCCCGGCGATGAATTACTCTGCGACAGCGGATGCCACATCTATAACTACGAAGCTGGTGGTCCGGCAGTCCTCAGCGGCGTGACGTGTCGGACGCTTGACGGGGACTACGGCATTCTCGATTTGAGCCAACTCGAAGACAAGATCAAGCCCATCAACCAACACCTCGTTCGTACCCGTCTTGTGTGTCTGGAGAACACCCACAACAAGGGCGGCGGCAAGGTCTACCCGCTCGAGAAGATCCAGGCCATCAGCTCCTGGGCCAGAGAGAACAACCTCGCCATGCACCTCGACGGGGCTCGCATTTGGAATGCGATTGTGGCTTCGGGAATTTCGGCTCGCGACTGGGGCGAACCATTCGACACTGTCTCGGTCTGTTTTAGCAAAGGACTCGGCGCTCCGGTCGGGTCGGCGTTGATCGGCTCGAAAGAGTTGATTGCGAAAGGTCGTTTTGCTCGCAAACTTTATGGCGGTGGGATGCGACAGGCCGGTGTCATTGCGGCGGCGGCATTGTACGCCATCGAGAACCACATCGAACGACTCGCCGAAGATCATCGCAACGCTCAGGTCATCGCCCAGGCGATCAACGACACCCCTGGTCTTTCGCTCCACCCAAGTGAAGTCGAGACAAATTTGATTTGGTTCCACGTTGATCCTGAAGTCGGCACCGCTGAGGAAGTCGAAAACGCTTTGGAAGCCGGAGGTATGCTCGTTCATAAACTCGGGAAGTATGTTCTTCGAGCCTGTACGCATCTTGATGTGTCGGCTGCCGATGCGGAACGAGCTGCCGAGACGATTCGAAAAGTGGTGCCGAATATGGTGGCGAGTGTTTGAGAAAAAAGGAAGAGCGTGGCTCAACTTGAGAACCACGCCCTTCGTTTATCGGTCGAGATTAGAAGGCGTTGAAGAACGCATCGAGGGCGTTAATCTTTGCCTGCATGCCAGCGTTGTTCGCGACGGCTCCGTTCGACCCCTGGGTTGTGTTGAAGAAGTACTCTTCCCACGACGTGGCCCAGTCTTCCCGAGGGTTGTGCTTACCATAGTTGTCCGAAGTCACAGGTCCTGGTGGGTTGTAGGTGCCTCCCACGAAAGTCGTGTTCGTGTTGAACCAGGCGTCGTAGTCTCCGCCGGAGCGCGTGTCTGATGCCTGTGGCCAAGACCCGCTCGATGGCTGCGTTGGGCTCCAGCTGATGTTGTAGAAGTTTGTCCACAACGTCGTGCTCAAGCCGTTGACGTACATTTCCCAACTCGAGTCCCAGTTGTGGGCTGTCTCGTGGATAACGGTGCTCATGGCCGAATCGTCGGACCCGTTGAAGGTTCCGTTGCCGTACACGATGTAGGAACCACCGTTGACCGCGGCAGCACTGGTGACTCCACCGACGTTGCCACTCCAAGTGCTTCCGCGGTAAAGAGTCGGCATGCCGTGCAGAATTTTGTTATTGCCGGTTCGGTTGGTCAACATCTGGAACGCCTTGTCAACCAACAAAACTTCGTCGTCGGCCCACGTACCGGCTGCGAAGCTGCTCATGGGCACGCCATCGGCCAGAGGAATCCGGACGTCGTGGCTCGCGATCAACCCGAAGTGCTCCCAATAATCTTCGCCGTTGCGATCATAGAAGCGATCATTTCCGGAACTGTCGGGATATGAGTCGGCACCCGAACCGCCGAAGAGACCATCGTGTCCGCTCTCACCCTTGAGGTAGTCGTCGCCCGAACCGCCCGAGAGGAAATCGTTGCCGCTGTAGCCATAGAGCTTGTCGTCATCCGGCCCACCGAAGAGAGCGTCGTGGTGGCTGCCTCCGTAGAGACTGTCTCGCCCGGACTGCCCCTTGAGGGTGTCGTTGCCGTACCCGCCGATCATATAATCATCCTTGGCGCCTCCGTCCAGAAGGTCATCGCCGTAGTAACCATCCAGGTGATCTTTACCGTCCTGGCCATGGAGTTCGTCGTCACCGTGATCGCCGTTGAGGGTGTCGTCGCCGTCTCCGCCGAGGATTGTGTCGTTGCCGTCGCCTCCACGAAGGCTGTCTTTTCCGTCGCCACCTGAGATGTGAACGGCATCAGCCGTGTAAACGCGGACAGTGTCGTTTCCGTCAAAGACGTCGATGTCGAACACGTCAGTCACCTGATTACTCGAGGACACGTAGACGTAGTTCGCTTCGTTCGTCCCGTCGATGTAGAGGTCGTCGCCGAAGCTGGAATTGTACAGGTACATGGAGTCGACTTTGTAAAAGTTCGCGTCGTGGCTCACGGTCAGGCCATTGACGTAAGCGTAGTCCGAGTCAACTCGTGCCAGACCTCCACCCGAACGACCTCGCACATCGACTCCCGGGTAGATGTACGTCTGGTCGTCTTCGGCGCTCTTTGTCAGGTACACGTATAAATCGTCTTCGATAACGGTGTCATCGATTGTGAGTTTCTCAACCCCGGAAGTACCACTGACCACCAAGTCGTTGTTACTTCCCGAACCGATGTGCGAATCGTCGATGGAGATTTCGTCTCGATCGTACGTCGTCCCGCCGCCACCGGTCGTGATTCGCAAGTCGTCGCCGGTCGTGACGTTGTCGATCGTCAACTTGTCGGCCCCGCCGCCGAGATGAACGGTCAAGTCCCACGGCAAGTCGATGTCACGGATTTCGACGCTGTCGTCTCCGCCTTGCATGTCGATCGAGATGCTGCTGACATAACCGGTAATCGTATCACTGTGGGCATCGTTGACGACCGTGTAATAGGAGTTACTATAGACCATCCCTTGGCCGTAAACGTAATAGCCAATCGGGGCGTAGGGGTTGTAGTCCTCCGTATTTTCGATGAGGATCGACCCATCACTGTTCTGGGAAACAGCGATGTTGTTGTTTCCGGCGTCTCCCTCAATATAGAGAGTGCCACCGGACAGATACGCGGCCACGTCGCCGGCCATCAAGGCACGAGCTTCCAGTCCTTCCACTTGCAGTTGCGGCTTGGACTTGCGAGGGCTGGACTTGCGACCACCGAAAAGTTTTTGGAACAAACGCTTCATCGTTGAGTCTCCTGTGCTGGAGTTTATCGTTTCGGATCGAATACACGATCTAAAATCAGAGTTATGTGTGTTTGGAACTGAAGCAACATGAAGCGTACGGTGTGCCAAAACAACACAGGGGGCGAAAAGCCTGTTAAATTTAGATCGTAAGATCCTTAAATAGAAAGGTTTATGAATTGTGCTAGAAAATCGTTGATGGTTTGGAAAAACGAGGAATGCTCGGCAGCAGTATTCAATTAGAATACATACATATTTCAGTATGATTACAGTCTGGGTGGCTTGAATGAATCGTGAAGAGCGAAAATCAAACGGATTTTCTGAAGATGCGGACAACAGACATCGAGCAAAGTTGGGCTCTTGCCCGAGAACTGCCGGATCAGTCCGGGAAAGTTGCTTTTCGCTCCACGAAAAGTTGTTGGGTTGTTTGTCCGTAGAACAGGCATTTTGCCTGTTGCTATTTGTTCAGAATGAATACGGCTGAGAAGTTGCTTTTCGCGCGGACGGACTGATAAATAAGTGTCGCTTTTGTATTTGTTCGGGGAGTGTCGTCTTTCGCTCCTTTGAAAGAACGCCTTTGTGATGGTGTTTCAGAGGAGAGGCAGCAAATGTGTACGCAAAAAGCGCAAAAATACCTCGCCCTGATTTTTGTGTTTTTTGTGTACGTGTTTT
>CAYYUU010000269.1:0-8424 GCA_964474955.1 uncultured Alcaligenaceae bacterium
CGATGAAACTCCTGCAGCTGTGCGGTGTCGTCTCACCGGATCGGGCGAAACCGCTCCGCACCCAAGTGTCCCGGTTACTCCGAGAGACGGTCCCTCACGACAACGTGCATCAACTTGCCAAAATTCTCCCGAGCGTCCTCCGCAATCCACAAGAAGTACAGGATGTTTTTGGCTCCGAGAAAATGGTCAATCGTCAAATTCTCTATCGCCGTTATCTGGAGCAGTGGACCTATCAACGACCGGTCCGGCTCATCCTCGTTTTCGAATGCCAAAAAGGCGAGGAACCTGTCTTGCGTCAAGCTTGGGTCGCTCCTCGATGACCAATGTGAAGAGCCCCGCAAGGCTCGATCTCACCCACAATCCGGGCGAGAAAGCCTCCCGATTCTTCCGGCTGCGAACGAATTCGCCCACCGGGAATATCCATATGGTTTTCACGAACAAACCGGACCACATTTCGTAAGTACAGAATGTAACGGTAGTTGCGCTGACAAAAAGTCGGCCAAATCGCGGCCCGACTGCCATTTTCGCCGCCCATGCCGGAATCGAAACGGTCTGTAAAAATTCTTTCAAGCATTTGGCCATTTTTACCGACCACTCTGTGGCTGGTCATATATACTTAGTGCAACCTGTTACGTCCGGGTTCCGTGCCCCGGACATGACAAGGCTGTCCGCAGGGGAACGACCGTGCTTTTTCTCCCACGCTAAATTCCTGGGTCGATTGTGGCGCAGGCAGGAATCGTGAAGCTTCTGTCCTGGAGAAATTTCCAGGAAAAAGTTGTTCACCTGTTGATTTTCTGAGTCCTTGGCACCTATATTGCTTGTGCTATGCTTTGGGCGTTGAGCCCATCAATCGTCCTCGAAATTCAATTGATCCTCGAAGGGAAAGGTGGTGAGCCATGGCTCGACGAGATGCTCTGCTTCGATTGCATAAATCTCTCTTGGCTCGTCGTAATGAATTGCTCAATCGTTTGGGCGGTGAATTGGATGAGTTGTCCGGTCCGAACAACGGCGAAGGCGATAGTGCCGACCAAGCCTTTGGCACGGGCAATGATGAGATCGCATCCCAACTGGCCGAAATCGACTCGAAAGAACTGAATCAGATCAATCGAGCGCTGTCCAAGTTGGAACAAGGTGCTTATGGGACGTGCGAAATCTGTGGGAAGAAGATTCCCGTCGCACGCCTGAACGCCCTTCCGTTCAGCACGACTTGCGTCCAGTGTCAGCGAGAAATCGAACTCCACGGAGAGCCCGAAAGTCGTCTGCACGACGACTGGGAAAAGGTCTCCGACCACGACAAGGAAGACCGCGAAGTCAACTTGTCGGACATTGAGATGGACATGTCCAACCCTCGCTAACGCACTTGGTCTGTTGCGACATCGAGCCCGCAATCCTGGCGGGCTTTTTTCATACCCTTCCTCGGGTCCGCCCTTCCAGCACAAGCCGTGCTCATGGCCCAATCAAAAAAAAAGAAACGGAAGTCCACGAAACCGGCGAAACAAACTTCTCCGCAAACTGAGAAGAGTCCGGACACGAGTTCTCGACCAAACGTATCCGAGGAACGCCCCGCACCACTCCAACGCGGATTCTGGTGGTGGTTCGTTCTGGCGGCCCTGTTGTATTGCGTCGTGACCGTCGTGACTTGCAGAGTCAAGGACTACGATCGGTATGAAATGGGAGTTGTCGTACTCGAGCGTTACAAGGGCCAAACGACCTTCGTCGGTTGGCCGATCCGATGGTTGGCCTTTCAGCGCGAAACCACCGAGTCCAACGAAAACGCCACCTATCGATTTGCGTGGGCGAAGGTGAGCGCCATCGCTTTGCTCTTAAATGTCTTGTCGGTCGTGGCGGCGGTGATTTGCTTTCGCCAGACAAGCGCGGTCGTTCGGACCGAGAAAAACAGAGTCGGACGAATCCTCGTGATCATCTTTTGTCTGGGGTATTTGCTCAACATGCCTTTCCTCGCCGCCGGAGACTATATTGGAAAGCTTCCGGGCGGGGTCGTTGAAGGATAGAAGGCTAAGACGCCGAAACAGTAAGAGTTCATTTCTGCTTAGCCCGAACTCCGCAGTTCGCGACTCAAGGTTTCCGACACCGCACGAGATAAGCTTGCTCGGCGTACGTCAGCCGATGTTCGATGTCGGTGAAACCGGTCTGGCTAAGTTTGTCGGTGATGGTCTCGATCGGCAGGTAGTGAAAACGCCCTCGGGCGGCTTCCTTCTTCACCCACGTTCCGAACTTCCACATCCGGAACCCGTTGACCAAAAACCGAACTGGGTTTTTGGTGTGGAAAATGGCCGTGAACGATTCCCACCCAACGCGGCTCCAGGACGGATTGGGCACGTTCACCGAAAATACAAACGTCCCCGACGGTCGGAGAATCCGAAAGACCTGTGACAGTGCGGTGTCATAGGCTTCGGTCGTCCACCGTTCGGTTTGCAGGTCGTACGAATCGGCATACTGAATCGATAGGCCGGAAACGACTCCATGCATGGTATTCCCATCGAAACGTGGCAATCCCGTTTCGAAGTCTGCCGCGACGAAATCGATTTGTTCCGGTAGTGGCATTGGGCGGATTTCTTGCCGAAGTTGGTCGTAAGCCTTCGCATTCAACGGCGCACAGTCCATCCCTATGATTTGCGACACCGCGCCTCTCGACTTCTCCCAGAGCGCGCGAGTGAGTTGGCCGCCACCGCAACCAAGATCGAGCCACGATTGGTCCGGTTGTGGTTCCAGCCACTCGCGAGTGTCCCGGAGAAGTTCTTGATACGTCGGAAGTTCGTGTTGGCTCCAGTACGCCGAAGCACAAATGTTCTGGGGCCAGTAATTCACAGCAGACATGAGGAGTCGGAGGGTCGAGGGTTGAGGGAAAGAATCTCACGCGAAGGCGCGAAGGAAAACGAGAGATTTATGTTGCGTCTCGCTTCCTGACCATTCTGGCCAACCTACGTTTTTGTTGGCCGAAGGCCAACAAAAACAAACCTTCAACTCTCAACCCTCAACCTTGCCTTTAGAGTTCGTCGTACGGCAAGATAAACATCTCGTTCCGCTTGGCCTCGGAAAAATCGCCCGTGTTGAATCCTTTGGTAAACCACTTGACCCGCTGGGCAGATGTCCCGTGAGTGAAAGAGTCGGGCACGACGGCACCGCCGGCTCGCTTCTGGAGTCGGTCGTCGCCGATCTGATGGGCGGCGTTGATGGCTTCTTCGGCGTCGCCTTCTTCCAGATATTTTTTCTTCTTCATGTAGTGTCCCCAAACGCCCGCAAGATAATCCGCCTGCAATTCGAGCCGTACCGAGAGCCGGTTCGCCTGGACCTTCGACACACGTTGTTGCAATCGGTGGACTTCGGAACTTTTCCCCAACAAGTTCTGGACGTGGTGCCCGACTTCGTGAGCGATCACGTACGCCTGGGCGAAGTCGCCAGCGGCCCCAAACTTCTCGTCGAGTTCCTTGAAGAACGACAGGTCGAGATAAACCTTGCTGTCGGCAGGACAATAGAAAGGACCAATCGCAGAACTCGCGAATCCACAGGCCGAATCGACCTGCTGACGGAACAGGACCAACGTCGTCGGGCGATAGGGCTTGAGACCGTGCTTGGCGAATTGGTCTTTCCAGACGTCTTCGGTGTCGGCCAGGACGACCTTGGCGAATTTGACGAGCTTTTCTTCTTCGGGCGACGGCGTCGTAACGTAGCCGGACTGCGCCCTTCTTTGTTGTTGTTCCTGGGCGGCGCGAAACAATAACGTCGGATCGCCTCCCAGAATGAGATACAGAATCCCGATGATGATCGAAACGCCGCCACCGACCGCCAGGCCCGTCTTCGTCATGTTGCGGCGGTCTTCCACGTTTTCACTCTCACGGCGCCCTTCCCATTCCATTGTTGTGTTCCTCTTGTTGTTCAGGCAGGTTGCGGCCGGAATTAATTTTTCTTGTTCCACCGGCCCTGGAGTCTACCCCCAAAGTTGGGGATATTATTGACGAGTCCCTGGGCGTCGAGGATCGCTTGATTCAAGTCCGCGGAGGGAACCTCATACGTCCCTTTCAGTTTTCGTCCATCGACGTTGACTTTCAGTCCGTTCACGACGGCCCTCAACGACTTGGACCCCCTCCCGAACATCCCAACGCCTAATTGGAACATTCCAAACTGGTTCTGGAACTGAATGTGGCGTTGTTGAGCGATTTGCGCCGACGGATATGTTAACTCTCCGTTGCCCGTGACTTTCTTTTTGGTGATGTCCGCGGAAACAACGAATGTGTCGGGAGCCTCGGCGGGGGCATCGTCGAAAGCAAGAAGGTTCACGGCGACGTACACGCTTCGTTTCTCCAGTTCTTTGGTGTCGACCATGCCCTGGAGCCGGTCATCGAACATGGGCTCGTATTTTGGACGAAGGCTGTCGCGAAGCGTTTTCATGTCTGCGAAAAGGATAGTCTTTTCGTCCAACAAACAGAGCCCGAAGGCGTCATCCTGGTTACGAAACCAATTTCCGCGTTGTCGGTCGGCCTGATCGGCGGGCACGAACTGCCGAACTTCCAGCCCACGAATACTTTGTTTGCGTACCTGGGTTAAGTTCATCTGATTGAGAATTTCGCCCACTTCGTCGGTCGTGTAAGCTTTGTTGGCATGGATGATGACGGTCAAACCAAAGCCCGGAACTTGGTTCGGGGACTCCGGAGCGACGGCATATAAGATTTCGTCGACGTTCTTCAAGTGTTTCGCCAGGACGCCGATTGCCTCGCCAGCTTCGCGGGCATTGGGATCGAGCAGCATCGCTTTTTGGAGCAGGCCGCCCAGGTTCTTGGTTTCTGGAATGTGGTCGAAATCTTTGACTCGCACCCGACCCACCAACGCCGTTTGCTCTGGAATGTAGGTCAAGTCCTCGCGTTTTTGGTGCGTTGCCGCAGACCCGAAAAAGATCACCAGCCCCACCAGCAAGAGCAAACACAAGCCACCAATCAGGCAGACGATCTGAATGGTCCGACCGCGTTTGGGTTTCTTGCCTCCGGCCGGCGGCAAGCCGTACTCGTCCTCTCGAGCGTAGTCATCGCGTCGACGAGGACGGTCTCGATCGTCCCGGTAAGGGCCTCTTTCCGGACTCCGGGGAGGACGATCCATGTCCCGAGGATCCAGGACCGTCGCGCATTCGGAACACTTCACCTGGCGACCAACCAATTCGGCGGGAATGTCCAACTGAACTCGGCAAGTCGGGCACGTGAGCAAGGGCATGGATTCACTCCAAGGGCGGTGGATGAGTGGAGGATGAAATCGGGCTCTTCGCTCTGCCAGGGCCCGACGCGCGTTCGTGGTTTGGAACGCACAGAGCTATCGGAAGTATACGAAATCTTCGTACTTCGCGTCACTGGTTCTTGGCCACATCGGAGTGTTCCTCACGTCGACTCGGCCTTCAGTTTGTCCAGGAATTTTCCTCGCATTTTCAGGACCTTCGGCGCGATCACCATTTGGCAGTAGCCCGCTTGCGGGTTCGATCGGAAGTATTCCTGGTGATAATCATCGGCCTTGTAAAACTCCTCGAACGGCGTCACTTCGGTGACGATCGGATTGGGCCAGACGCCGGACTCGTTGAACTCCCGGATGACCTGTTCGGCAATCTCTTTCTGCTCCGGCGAATGGTAGAAGACGGCGGATCTGTACTGTGTCCCCCTGTCGGCTCCTTGCCGATTGAGGGTGGTCGGATCGTGCATCGTGAAAAACACTTCCAACAGTTCTCGGAACGTGAGCACCTCAGGATCGAAAGTAATGTGGACGACTTCCGCGTGTCCGGTATTCCCGTTACACACCTGTCGATAGGTCGGGTTGATCGTTTCCCCGCCGGAGAATCCCGATTCCACCTTATGGACGCCGCGGAGCATTTCGAACACCGCTTCCAAACACCAAAAACATCCACCACCGAGCGTAGCGATTTCGTGGCTGGTCGAGGGCTGTTGTGTGGTCATCGTGTCTTCCTTTCTCGATTTCGAACTTTGGATTTTTGTAGGTCCACGCGGCTCGCGTGGACCTACGATCACCCCATGGTTCACCCAAAGAGTTGTGTTCTGTTTCTTGCATTGTAGTGGAGCAGTGTAGATGAACGAAAAAAGCAGCGTGTCATCAAAACGAACAAGGCGTATCTTTTCGAATACGAGTCCACAACAGTTTTCGATTCGGGTCTGTGACTTTGAAGGAATCTGAAAATTGCAAATCTTTCGATGGCATAGTCTTATGTCGAAAACCAAGGAAGTGTGTCACAAACGGCACATGGCGAGCATTGTAGGTGTAGCGAACGCAGAGGAGGCAGGAGACAAAGAAACTAAAAGCAACAACACCATACTGGAGCCACCTAAGATGTTGACTTCCACTTTTCGATACAACACCATCCGAATGTTCATCGCCGCGGTTTTGCTCACAGCAATGGCGTTCCAAGATTCCCTCGTTCGGGCGGACGAAACGATCTACGGCAAGGTCTTGCATTCGTCGGTTTGGATTCGTCGCGTGGGCAAGAACACCGGTTCGGGCGTGCTCGTCGATGCCAAACGGCAATGGATCATAACAAACTACCACGTCGTCGAAGAAAGCGACACCGTCCTGGTTTACTTCCCCGAAGTTTCCAAGGGGCGAGTCATCGCCGAAGAAGATTACTATCGCCAAAATACGGCGAAGCTGGCGAAGCAGGGCCGTGTGATCGCTCGGGTCAAAAAGCTCGACCTTGCGATCATCGAAGTGGGTCGTCTGCCGGCCACGGCCAAACAAATCAAGATGGCCACCGACAGCCCACGGCAAGGCCAAGCCGTCCACTCGGTCGCGAACCAAGGTGGGTCCGGAGCCTTGTGGACGTACACCGACGGTAAAGTTCGGTCTGTCCTACAACGTCGGCATACCGTCCGAAGTTCTGGGCTCACCTTCGTCGTCGACGCCCGCACCGTCGTGACGTCGTTGGCATCGAATCCGGGAGACAGCGGTGGCCCCGTCGTGAACGATCGAGGTGAACTCGTAGCGGTCGTCTCGAGCGGGAACAGAAAAGCCGAAAATGTCTGCTTCTGCATCGACGTTACTGAGATCAACGCCCTCGTCCAGAAAACCAAAGTGGGTGACCAAAAGATCGAAGTGGCCGGTGGTGGTGGAAACCTCATTCCCGACCTGATCGGTAGTCAAAAGGAAGCCAAAGCACCTGCCCAGAAGTTTTCGCTGGTCGGCGTTTGGAGTTCGGGCTTGACGCTCAAGAACGGAAAGCGGGCCGGCATCGGCTTGGAAATGAAGGCGGACGGGACGTTCGAACTGGTCATGAACCAAAGCGGAAAAATGGCCACCGTCCGAGGAACCTGGGACTTGAAAGAGAGCCAGTTGACGTTCACCGAGAACGGCCGCGTGTTGATGTCCGGACGTCTCCAGGTCAACCGAGCCAATAGCTGGACGCTCGTCAGAGGGAATCGAAAGCAAACCTTCACCAAGTTCGTTCCCCGACGCCGAGTCCAGAACCAAGCTCCTCCGGTTCGGCAAGTTCGACAAACCCAGCCGCCGGCTCAGAAGTTTTCGCTGGTCGGAACCTGGAGTTCGAGGTTGACGCTCAAGGACGGAACGAAAGTTGGCGTTGGTCTTGAGATGAAAGCGGACGGCTCCTTCGAATTTCTCTTGATCCGAGCAGACGGTAAGAGGGTGCAACTCAAAGGGACCTGGCAATTGAAAGGCCAACAACTCACGTTCTTCGAGAACGGACGGGCCACGATGGGAGGTCGACTCCAGATCAACAGCCCGACGAGTTGGACACTGGTCAGCCGCAACTCGACTCAAACGTTCACCCGATTCGTACCTCGCCGCAACCGTCAACAACAACCGGTTCGACGTCAGCCGGCACGACCCCAAGTCGCCGGGACGACCTGGTCGGGCAACGAGACGCTCCAAAACTTCGGAGCCCTGACATTCCAGTTTCAGCCCAACGGCACGGCCATCATGATCGACACGTCTGGCCGAAGCCAGGGAACCTGGAGCGTTGCCGGAAACCGAGTCACGATCAGCTTCAACAACGGGCAGATCGTCTACGTCGGGACCATCACCGGCAATACGATGACCGGTGAGGCATCCAACTCCAACGGAGGAAGCTGGAGATTCACTGTCCGACGAGGCAGCAACCGCGGGGCGTAATTCGACTGCGAGTTGAATAGTGCAAAAGCCCAGGCCAAATGGTCTGGGCTTTTTTATTTGGTAGGAGTAGGCACACGCCGTGTGCCGTTGATTTTGTCTTTTTGTTTTTGTTTTATTTTGGAGTGCGGCGGCTCGACGCCGCTTTGGTAGGTTTTGTTTTTGTTTTGTTTTTGTTTGGATCGCCGTCACGCCCCCACACTCCAAATCGGAACAGCAATCCATTTCGCGTTGCGAGTGTTCCTTGGATGCGTGTTTCGAACGGGAGGCCCAAAACACGTACACAAAAAACAC